>NZ_JBJJLO010000089.1:0-28132 GCF_046230915.1 Pseudomonas sp. KCJK8993 | reverse complement strand
CCCTGCTTGATTCAATAGCAGAAGCGTTTTTGTAATACCGAAAAAATCTTACTCTTAATAAATTACTTTAACTTCGCAATGCAGCTTTCTGAGCTGTATGAAGTTGATGCCGTGGAACGCCTCTCGAATTTTCGTTACCCCTCCGCTAAGCCTCCTAAATCTCCGTTCTATAAGGGTTTTCCGTCGCCGCGTGCCTTGACGGTGGTATGGGCGCATTCCTATAGTGTGCGCAAGTGGCGGAAAGTGGCACAAAGTGGGTTTCTTGGACGCAAAACGCTAAAAATTGGAGAAACGCTGACGTGTTTCGCGGAGCCAACGCTATCAGTCTCGATGCCAAAGGCCGGCTAGCCATGCCCAGCCGGTATCGTGACGAGCTCGTTTCGCGAAGTTCCGGACAGCTGATCGTCACCATCGACGCCGTTGATCCTTGTTTGTGCGTCTACCCCCTCGACGAGTGGGAGCTGATAGAAACCAAGCTGCGTGCCTTGCCTTCTCTACGTGAAGAGAACCGCCGGCTGCAGCGTTTGCTGATTGGTAATGCCGTCGATCTCGAGCTCGACGGGAGTGGGCGTTTTCTGGTGCCACCGCGCCTGCGTGAATATGCCAAGTTGGATAAGCGCGCGATGCTGGTGGGCCAACTGAACAAGTTCCAATTGTGGGACGAGGATGCCTGGAACGCTGTTTCTGCAGCTGACCTGGCAGCTATTCAACAACCGGGTGCCATGCCCGATGAACTGCGTGATTTGATCCTGTGACTATTGATAGCGGCTTTAACCACATCACCGTACTGCTTGACGAAGCCGTCGAGGCTCTCGCGGTACGTCCTGATGGCTGCTATCTGGATGGCACATTCGGACGCGGCGGGCATAGCCGGCTGATTCTCAGCAAGCTCGGGCCAGGTGGGCGGCTCCTCGGATTCGACAAGGACCCCCAAGCGATTGCCACCGGGCAAGCGCTAGCGGCCGAAGACGGCCGCTTTGTCGTTGTGCAGCGTAGTTTTGCCGAGCTGGGTTCCGAGGTCGCCGGGCGTGGGCTGGATGGCAAGGTCAGCGGCGTGCTGCTGGACCTGGGCGTGTCCTCGCCGCAACTGGACGACCCTGAGCGCGGCTTCAGTTTTCTCAATGACGGTCCGTTGGACATGCGCATGGATCCGAGCCGAGGCATCAGCGCTGCCCAGTTCATCGCCACTGCCCCGGTAGAAGAGATCGCCCGGGTGTTCAAGGAATATGGCGAGGAGCGTTTCTCCGGCCGCATGGCCCGGGCCGTGGTCGAGCGCCGCGAAGTCCAGCCTTTCGAACGCACGGCCGACCTGGCCGAAGTACTCAAAGTGGCCAACCCTGCCTGGGAGAAGGGCAAGAACCCGGCGACCCGGGCGTTTCAGGGTTTGCGTATCCACGTGAACAACGAACTGGGCGACCTCGAGGCCGGCCTGGAAGCTGCGCTGGAGTCCCTGGAAATCGGTGGGCGCCTGGTGGTGATCAGCTTCCACTCCCTGGAGGATCGTATCGTCAAGCTGTTCATGCGCCGCCTGGCCAAGGGTGAGACCGATAACCTGCCGCGCAACCTGCCAGTGCGCTTCGAAGCCTTTCAGCCAAAGATCAAGATTCACGGCAAAGCGCAGTTCGCCTCCGAAGCCGAGCTCAAAGCCAACCCCCGTGCCCGTAGTGCCGTCATGCGTGTCGCGGAGAAGCTTCGGTGAGCAAGCTTTTCGCCAAACCACTTCCAGGCGGAAGCTTCTTCATGCTTCTGCTGTTCATCGGCGTTTTGGTTTCCGCGATCGCGGTGTCCTACAGCGCCCACTGGAACCGTCAGCTGCTCAATACGCTGTACGGCGAGTTGAGCGTGCGTGACAAGGCCCAGGCCGAATGGGGGCGATTGATCCTGGAGCAAAGCACCTGGACCGCCCATAGCCGGATCGAGGTGCTGGCCACCGAACAACTGAAGATGCACATCCCCGGCGCGGCCGAAGTCCGAATGGTGGCGCCATGAAACTCGACGGTGCTCTTTATCCTTGGCGTTTCCGCGTGGTGCTTGGCTTGTTGGCGGTCATGGTATCGGCGATCGCCTGGCGCATCATCGACCTGCAAGTGGTCGATCGTGACTTCCTCAAGGGGCAGGGGGACGCCCGTAGCGTGCGGCATATTCCGATTCCCGCGCACCGTGGCCTGATCACCGATCGCAACGGCGAGCCGCTGGCGGTGAGTACCCCGGTGACCACCCTTTGGGCCAACGCCAAGGAAATGCAACTGGCCAAGGACCGCTGGCCAGCCCTGGCCATGGCGCTGGGCCAGGATCCCAAGGTCCTGACCGAGCGTCTGGAAGCCCAGGCCAACAAGGAATTCATCTACCTGGTGCGGGGCCTGACCCCGGAGCAGGGCCAGGCGGTGCTCGATCTCAAGGTCCCGGGTGTCTACGGCATCGAGGAGTTCCGGCGCTTCTATCCGGCCGGCGAAGTGACCGCGCACATGGTGGGTTTCACCGATATCGACGACCGCGGCCGCGAAGGCGTCGAGTTGGCCTATGACGAATGGCTGGCCGGGGTGCCGGGCAAGCGCCAGGTGATCAAGGACCGGCGCGGCCGGCTGATCAAGGATGTACAAGTCACCAAGAACGCCAAGGCCGGCAAGCCCTTGGCGTTGTCCATCGACCTGCGCCTGCAGTACCTGGCCAACCGCGAACTGCGCAACGCCATCGTCGAGAACGGCGCGAAGGCCGGCAGCCTGGTGATCATGGACGTCAAGACCGGCGAGATCCTGGCCATGGTCAACCAGCCGACCTACAACCCCAACAACCGCCGCAACCTGCAGCCGGCGATGATGCGTAACCGGGCGATGATCGACGTCTTCGAGCCTGGCTCGACCATGAAGGCCATCTCCATGAGTGCCGCGCTGGAAACCGGGCGGTGGAAGCCCAGCGACACCGTCGAGGTCTATCCGGGCACCCTGCAGTTGGGCAAGTACACCATCCGCGACGTGTCCAAGACTGAAGGTCCGATCCTCGACCTGACCGGCATCCTGATCAATTCCAGTAACGTTGGCATGAGCAAGATCGCCTTCGACATCGGTGGCGAAACCATTTTCCGCCTGGCGCAGAAAATCGGCCTGGGCCAGGACACCGGCCTTGGCTTTCCGGGGGAGCGCGTTGGCAATCTCCCCAACTATAGGGAGTGGCGCAAGGCCGAGACCGCGACGCTGTCTTATGGCTACGGTATCTCGGTGACCGCGATCCAGTTGGTGCATGCGTTCTCCGCCTTGGCCAACAACGGGCGCATCGCCCCACTGACGCTGATCAAGTCCGACAAGGCGCCACAAACCACCCAGGTGATCCCGGAGAAAGTCGCCAAGACCATGCAGGGCATGCTCCAGCAGGTGATCGAGGCCCCGCGCGGGGTGTTCCGCGCCCAGGTCCCGGCGTATCACGTCGCGGGCAAGAGTGGTACCGCGCGCAAGACTTCGGTGGGCACCAAGGGCTATGCCGAGAACTCCTACCGCTCGCTGTTCGCCGGTTTCGGTCCCATGAGCGATCCGCGCTACGCCATCGTGGTGGTGATCGACGAGCCGAGCAAGGCCGGTTATTTCGGTGGCCTGGTATCGGCCCCGGTATTCAGCAAAGTGATGTCCGGCACCCTGCGCCTGATGAACATCTCCCCGGATAACCTGCCGACCACGCAACAGGCCAATGCCACCGGCACCCCAGTACGAGCCAATGGAGGGCGTGGCTGATGTCCCTTAGCCTGAACAAGATCTTTGCCCACGCCGGTCGCGACTTGCTGATCCGCGAGCTGGCCCTGGACAGCCGCAATGTACGTGCCGGTGATCTGTTCCTGGCCGTGCCGGGCGCCAGGTTCGACGGTCGTGAACACATCGCCGATGCGCTGCAGCGTGGTGCGGCGGCAGTGGCCTATGAAGTAGAAGGCGCCACAGTGCTGCCGCTGACCGACGTTCCGCTGATCCCGGTCAAGGGCCTGGCTGCGCAGCTGTCGGACATCGCCGGGCGCTTCTATGGCGAGCCGAGTCGTCAACTGAACCTGGTGGGCGTGACTGGCACCAATGGCAAGACCAGCGTGACCCAACTAGTGGCCCAGGCCCTGGATCTGCTTGGCCAGCGTTGTGGCCTGGTGGGCACCTTGGGAACCGGATTCCATGGCGCACTGCAAAGTGGCCTGCACACCACGCCGAACCCCATCGCCGTCCAGGCGGCCCTGGCCGACTTGAAGAGTGCCGGGGCCAAGGCCGTGGCCATGGAAGTTTCCTCCCATGGCCTGGACCAGGGCCGGGTGACCGCCCTGGCCTTCGATGTCGCGGTGCTGACCAACCTGTCCCGTGACCACCTGGATTATCACGGAACCATGCAGGCCTACGGCGAGGCCAAGGCCAAACTGTTCCACTGGACCGACCTGCGTTGCCGGGTGATCAACCTCGACGACGATTTTGGCCGCAAGCTGGCATCCGAGCCTCACGAATCACGGCTGATTACCTACAGCCAGGAAGATGCCAGCGCCTATCTGTATTGCCGCGAAGCTCGCTTCGATGACGACGGCGTGCGCGCGACCCTGGTGACTCCGCAAGGAGAGCATCACCTGCGCAGCAGCCTGCTGGGACGCTTCAACCTGAGCAACCTGCTGGCCGCGGTGGGCGCCTTGCTGGGCCTGGAATATGCGCTGGACGAGATCCTTGCGGTCCTGCCCAAGCTGGAAGGCCCGGCCGGGCGCATGCAGCGCTTGGGCGGCGGTCAGCAGCCATTGGTCGTGGTCGACTATGCCCATACCCCGGATGCCCTGGAAAAAGTACTGCTGGCCCTGCGGCCCCATGCCAAGGGCCGCCTGCTGTGCCTGTTCGGTTGTGGTGGTGATCGCGACCGTGGCAAGCGGCCGCTGATGGCCGAGGTGGTCGAGCGCCTGGCCGATGGCGTGCTGGTCACCGATGACAACCCGCGCACTGAAGACCCAACGCAGATTTTCGCCGATATCCGCGCCGGCTTCCTGAACGCGGACCAAGTGGAATTCATCCCCGGTCGTGGACCTGCCATCGCCCGCCTGATCGCCTCCGCCTCGGCTGATGACGTGGTGGTGCTGGCCGGCAAGGGGCATGAGGATTATCAGGAGATCAACGGTCAGCGCCATGCCTTCTCCGATCTCGTCGAGGCGAGCAAGGCCTTGGCTGCGTGGGAGGTGGCCCATGCTTAAGCCCCTGAAGCTCAGTGAAGTAGCCGCTCCATTGAACGCCCGCCTGATCGCGGGCGATGCCCGTTTTAGTGGCGTGAGCATCGATAGCCGGGCGATCCAGCCGGGCCAGTTGTTCGTGGCACTCACCGGCCCGCGCTTCGATGGCCATGATTACCTGAACGAGGTGGCTGGCAAGGGCGCGGTGGCTGCGCTGGTAGAGCGAGAGATTCCCGACAGCACGCTGCCGCAGTTGCTGGTCAAGGATACGCGCCTGGCGCTGGGCCAGCTGGGGGCGCTGAACCGTAGTGCCTTCACCCATCCAGTAGCGGCCGTCACTGGTTCCAGCGGCAAGACCACGGTCAAGGAGATGCTGGCGAGCATCCTGCGTACCCGCGGGCCGGTACTCGCCACCCGCGGCAACCTGAACAACGACCTGGGTGCACCCCTGACCCTGCTGGAGCTGGCCCCGGAGCACAGCGCCGCGGTCATCGAGCTGGGTGCCTCGCGGATGGGGGAAATCGCCTACACCGTGGCGATGACCCGTCCCCAGGTGGCAATCCTCAACAACGCCGGCACTGCCCACGTCGGCGAGTTCGGTGGTCCGGAAAAAATCGTCGAGGCCAAGGGCGAAATCCTGGAAGGGCTGGATGCTTCCGGAATTGCCGTGCTGAACCTGGATGACAAGGCATTTTCGATCTGGAAGGCCCGCGCTGCTGGGCGCCAAGTCCTGAGTTTCGCCCTGACCGACAGCGCAGCGGATTTCTACGCCTCCGATATCGGACGCGATGCCCGTGGCTGCCCGTCCTTTACCCTGCATAGCCCCAAGGGCACCGAGCAGGTCCAGTTGAACCTGCTGGGCACCCATAACGTCGCCAATGCCCTGGCTGCAGCCGCGGCTGCCCACGCCATGGGCGTATCGTTGTTCGGCATCGCCACCGGCCTGAACGCGGTGCAGCCGGTCAAGGGCCGCACTGTCGCCCAGTTGGCCAGCAATGGCATACGGGTGATCGATGACACTTACAACGCAAACCCCACCTCAATGTGCGCTGCCGTTGATATACTCGCCGGCTTTTCCGGCCGCACCGTCCTGGTGCTCGGAGACATCGGCGAGTTGGGCGACTGGGCGGAGCAGGGGCACCGCGACGTAGGTGCATATGCCGCTGGCAAGGTTTCGGCCCTCTACGCCGTAGGCCCGATGATGGCGCATGCCGTCACAGCCTTTGGCGAGCATGCGCGCCACTTCGCCAGCCAGGCTGAACTGATTGCCGCCCTGGACGTCGAGCAAGATCCAAACACCACCATTTTGATCAAGGGATCGCGCAGCGCGGCGATGGAGAACATCGTTGCGGCCCTGTGCGGCTCCCATCTTCAAGAAAAAGACGGAGTGAAACATTAATGCTGCTGCTGCTAGCGGAGTACCTGCAACAGTTCTACAAAGGCTTCGCGGTCTTCCAGTACCTGACCCTGCGCGGGATTCTGGGGGTGCTGACCGCCTTGTCTTTGGCACTGTGCCTGGGTCCGTGGATGATCCGTACGCTGCAGAATCGGCAGATTGGCCAGGCCGTACGTAACGATGGCCCGCAATCGCACTTGTCCAAATCCGGTACGCCGACCATGGGCGGCGCCTTGATCCTCTCGGCCATCGGTGTCAGCACCCTGCTCTGGGCCGACCTGCGCAACCACTATGTCTGGGTCGTGCTGCTGGTGACCCTGGCCTTCGGTGCCATCGGCTGGGTCGACGACTACCGCAAGGTGATCGAAAAGAACTCCCGGGGTCTGCCAAGCCGCTGGAAGTACTTCTGGCAATCGGTGTTCGGCCTGGGCGCGGCGCTCTTCCTTTATATGACCGCGCAAAGCCCGGTGGATACCACCCTGCTGATCCCGATGCTCAAGGACGTGGGCATTCCCCTGGGGGCCGGCTTCGTGGTCCTGACCTATTTCGTCATCGTCGGTTCGAGCAACGCGGTCAACCTGACCGATGGCCTCGATGGCCTGGCGATCATGCCGACGGTGATGGTCGGCGGTGCCTTGGGCATCTTCTGCTACCTGTCGGGTAACGTGAAGTTCGCCGAATACCTGCTGATCCCCTATGTGCCGGGGGCAGGTGAACTGATCGTGTTCTGCGGCGCGCTGATCGGTGCCGGCCTGGGCTTCCTGTGGTTCAACACTTATCCGGCCCAGGTGTTCATGGGCGACGTCGGCGCGCTGGCGCTGGGTGCGGCGCTGGGCACCATCGCGGTGATCGTGCGCCAGGAAATCGTGCTGTTCATCATGGGCGGTGTGTTCGTGATGGAAACCCTTTCCGTGGTGATCCAGGTCGCTTCGTTCAAGCTGACCGGCAAGCGAGTGTTCCGCATGGCGCCGATCCACCACCACTTTGAACTCAAGGGCTGGCCTGAGCCACGCGTGATCGTCCGTTTCTGGATCATCACCGTGATTCTCGTGCTGATCGGCCTTGCCACCCTGAAGCTGAGGTAGAACGAGTGTCCCTGATCGCTTCCGACCACTTCCGCATCGTTGTCGGCCTCGGCAAGAGCGGCATGTCCCTGGTTCGCTTCCTGGCGAGCCGGGGCGTTGCTTTTGCGGTGGCCGATACGCGGGAAAATCCGCCGGAGCTGGCCACGCTGCGCCGTGACTATCCACAGGTGGAAGTGCGTTGTGGCGAGCTGGACGTCGACTTCCTGTGCCGTGCCGACGAGCTCTACGTGAGTCCCGGCCTGGCCCTGGCGACTCCGGCCCTGCAGGCCGCCGCCCGTGGGGTGAAATTGTCCGGTGACATCGAGCTGTTCGCGCGTAACGCGAAGGCGCCGATCGTCGCCATCAGCGGCTCCAATGCCAAGAGCACCGTGACCACTCTGGTGGGCGAGATGGCTGCCGCTGCCGGCAAGCGCGTCGCCGTGGGCGGTAACCTCGGGACCCCGGCACTGGACCTGCTCGGCGATGATGTCGAACTCTACGTCCTGGAGTTGTCCAGCTTCCAGCTGGAAACCACCGACCAGCTCGGTGCCGAAGTGGCCACCGTGTTGAACATCAGCGAAGACCATATGGACCGCTACAGCGGCCTGCCGGCCTACCACCTGGCCAAGCACCGGATTTTCCGCGGTGCCCGGCAAGTGGTGTTCAACCGCCAGGACGCCCTGACCCGACCGCTGGTGGGTGAGGGGCTGCCGTGCTGGAGCTTTGGCCTGGGGGCGCCGGACTTCAAGGCCTTCGGCCTGCGTGAGGAGAATGGCGAGAAGTACCTGGCTTTCGAGTTCCAGAACCTGATGCCGGTGCGCGAACTGAAGATTCGCGGTGCCCATAACCAGTCCAACGCCCTGGCGGCCCTGGCCCTGGGGCATGCGGTGGGCCTGCCGTTCGACGCCATGCTCGCGGCGCTGCGCAATTTCGCCGGGCTGGAGCACCGTTGCCAGTGGGTCCGTGACCTGGATGACGTCGGTTACTACAACGACTCCAAGGCCACCAACGTGGGTGCCGCCCTGGCCGCCATCGAAGGCCTGGGCGCGGACATCTCCGGCAAGATCGTGCTGATCGCCGGTGGCGACGGCAAGGGTGCCGACTTCAAGGACCTGCGTGGTCCAGTGGCGGCCAACTGCCGTGCCGTGGTCCTGATGGGCCGGGACTCCGAGCAGATCGGCCAGGCCATTGGCGATGGTGTGCCGCTGATCCGCGCCGCTTCGCTGCCTGACGCGGTGGCCCAGTGCCGGGCCGTTGCCCAAGCGGGCGATGTGGTGCTGTTGTCGCCTGCCTGCGCCAGTTTCGACATGTTCAAGAACTACGAAGACCGTGGTCACCAGTTCGTCCGCATCGTGGAGGAGCTGGCATGAACCTGAGGAACATCATCAAGCCTTATCCATCGCCGATCATCACCGGACGCGGCGTCGACCTCGACTTCCCGATGCTCGCCGGCTGCCTGACGCTGCTCGGCCTCGGGCTGATCATGATCGCCTCGGCATCTACCGAAGTGGCCGCGGCCCAGTCCGGCAGCGCGCTGTACTACATGATCCGGCACCTGATCTACATCCTGCTGGGCCTGGGCGCGTGCATCGTCACCATGATGATCCCGATCGCCACCTGGCAGCGCCTGGGCTGGATGATGCTGATCGGCGCCTTCGGCCTGCTAGTGATGGTGATCGTCCCCGGCATCGGTCGCGAGGTGAACGGTTCGATGCGCTGGATCGGCTTCAGCTTCTTCAACGTCCAGCCTTCCGAGATCGCCAAGGTGTTCGTGGTGATCTATCTCGCCGGCTACCTGGTGCGGCGGCAGAAGGAAGTACGCGAAAGCTGGATGGGTTTCTTCAAGCCGTTCATCGTGTTGTTGCCCATGGCCGGCCTGCTGTTGATGGAGCCGGACTTCGGCGCCACGGTCGTCATGATGGGCGCGGCGGCGGCGATGCTGTTCCTGGGGGGCGTAGGGCTGTTCCGTTTCTCCCTGATGGTGGTCCTGGCGGTGGCGGCGGTGGTGTTGCTGATCCAGATGCAGCCCTACCGGATGGCGCGCCTGACCAACTTCGCCGACCCGTGGGCCGACCAGTTCGGCGCCGGTTACCAGCTGTCCCAGGCACTGATCGCCTTCGGCCGCGGTGAGTGGCTGGGCGTTGGCCTGGGCAACAGCGTGCAGAAGCAGTTCTACCTGCCCGAAGCCCACACCGACTTCGTGTTCTCGGTACTGGCCGAGGAACTGGGGGCGGTGGGCTCGCTGTGCACTGTGGCGCTGTTCGTCTTCGTTTGCATTCGTGGCATGTACATCGGCCTGTGGGCCGAGAAGGCCCGGCAGTTCTTTGCCGCCTATGTCGCCTATGGCCTTTCGTTCCTGTGGATCGGCCAGTTCCTGATCAACATCGGGGTGAACGTCGGCCTTTTGCCAACCAAGGGCCTGACCTTGCCGTTTCTCAGTTATGGCGGCAGTTCCCTGGTGATCTGCTGTGCCTGCCTGGGCTTGTTGCTGCGTATCGAATGGGAGAGCAGGACCCACCTGGGCAGCGAAGAGATGGAGTTCAAAGAAAGTGATTTTGCCGAGGAGCCGATCCATGGGCGCTAACGTGCTGATCATGGCCGGCGGCACCGGTGGCCACGTGTTCCCGGCGCTGGCGTGTGCCCGGGAGTTCCAGGCGCGGGGCTATACCGTGCACTGGCTGGGCACCCCGCGGGGAATCGAGAACGACCTGGTACCGGCAGCGGGCTTGCCGCTGCATTTGATCAACGTCACCGGGTTGCGTGGCAAGAGCAAGCTGTCGTTGCTCAAGGCGCCTTTCGTGCTGCTCAAGGCCGTGCTCCAGGCGCGGCGGATCATGCGCCAGCTCAAGCCGGTCTGCGTGCTGGGTTTTGGTGGTTATGTGACTGGACCTGGCGGAGTTGCCGCCAAATTGTCCTCGGTTCCGGTCATCGTTCATGAGCAGAACGCAGTCGCCGGTACCGCCAATCGGCTGCTGGTGCCGTTGGCCGCCCGAGTCTGCGAAGCTTTCCCGGACACCTTCGGGGCCTCCGGTAGCCGCCGCACCACGGGCAATCCGGTACGTACCGAGCTGTTCCTCGAAGCACCGCGCCAGGCCCTGGCCGGACGCAAGGCACGTTTGCTGATCCTGGGTGGAAGCCTGGGCGCAGAGCCGTTGAACAAGCTGCTGCCGCAAGCCCTGGCACAGGTCGCCCCCGAGCTGCGCCCGGAGGTGTTCCACCAGGCCGGCAAAAATCACGATGAGGTCACTGCAGAGCGTTATCGCGCCGCTGGCGTCGAGGCGCAGGTGCAGCCCTTTATCAAAGACATGGCCCAAGCCTATGGCTGGGCCGACCTGGTGGTCTGTCGCGCAGGTGCGTTGACCGTCAGCGAACTGGCTGCCGCCGGTCTGCCCTCGATGCTGGTGCCTTTGCCCCATGCGATCGACGACCACCAGACTCGCAACGCCGAATATTTGGCTCGTGAAGGCGCCGCCTTCCTGATGCCGCAAAGAACGACTGGTGCAGCGGACCTTGCCGCGCGCCTGACAGAGGTTTTGATGCAACCAGAACGACTCGACAACATGGCCCGTGCCGCACGCCGCCTGGCCAAACCCGAAGCCACCCAGGACGTGGTGAATATCTGCCTGGAGGTGGCCCATGGTTGAGAGCCAGAAAGCCATGCCGCAACCGGAAATGCGCCGCATCCGCCGCATCCACTTCGTCGGTATCGGCGGCGTGGGCATGTGCGGGATCGCCGAGGTGCTGCTGAACCTGGGGTACCAGGTATCCGGTTCCGACCTCAAGGCATCGGCGGTTACCGAGCGCCTGGAGTCCTTCGGGGCGCAGATCTTCATCGGTCACCGGGCCGAGAACGCCGCCCATGCCGACGTGCTGGTGGTGTCCAGCGCCGTGAACACCTCCAACCCGGAAGTCGCTACCGCCCTGGAGCGGCGCGTGCCGGTGGTACCGCGCGCGGAAATGCTCGCCGAGCTGATGCGCTATCGCCACGGCGTGGCCGTGGCCGGTACCCATGGCAAGACCACCACCACCAGCCTGCTGGCCTCGGTATTCGCCGCTGGCGGCCTGGACCCGACCTTCGTCATCGGTGGCCGGCTCAATGCCGCGGGCACCAATGCGCAGCTGGGCACCAGCCGCTACCTGATCGCCGAAGCCGATGAAAGCGACGCCAGCTTCCTGCACCTGCAACCGCTGGTGGCCGTGGTGACCAACATCGACGCCGACCACATGGCGACCTATGACGGTGACTTCAACAAGCTGAAGAAGACCTTCGTCGACTTCCTGCACAACCTGCCGTTCTACGGGCTGGCGGTGATGTGCCTGGACGATCCGGTGGTGCGCGAGATCCTGCCGCAGGTCAAGCGGCCGACCGTGACCTACGGTTTCAACGAAGAAGCCGACGTACGCGCGATCAATGTTCGCCAGCAGGGCATGCAGACCTTCTTCACCGTGCTGCGTCGCGACCGCGAGCCACTGGATGTGTCGGTGAACATGCCGGGCAACCATAACGTGCTCAACTCGCTGGCGACGATCGCGATCGCCACCGACGAAGGCATCAGCGACGAAGCCATCGTCCAGGGCCTGTCGGGCTTCCAGGGCGTGGGCCGGCGTTTCCAGGTCTACGGCGAACTGCCGGTGGAAGGTGGCAACGTGATGCTGGTGGACGACTACGGGCACCACCCGACCGAGGTCGCCGCGGTGATCAAGGCCGTGCGTGGTGGCTGGCCGGAGCGCCGCCTGGTGATGGTCTACCAGCCGCATCGCTACAGCCGCACCCGCGACCTGTACGACGATTTCGTACAGGTGCTGACCGATGCCAACGTATTGCTGCTGATGGAAGTCTATCCGGCCGGTGAAGAGCCGATTCCCGGAGCCGACAGCCGCCAGCTGTGCCACAGCATCCGCCAGCGCGGCCAATTGGACCCGATCTATATCGAGCGCGGCGTCGACCTGGCGCCGCTGGTCAAGCCGCTGCTGCGTGCCGGCGACATCCTGTTGTGCCAGGGGGCCGGCGACATCGGCGGCCTGGCGCCCAAGCTGCTCAACAGTCCACTGTTCGCCGGAGCCGTGGCCGCAGGCAAGGGAGCGCCGAAATGACCGCTGCCTACGCCAAGCTGTTCTCCACCGTGCCCCCGGCCGACTTCGGTCGCGTGGCCGTGCTGTATGGCGGCAAGAGCGCCGAGCGCGAAGTGTCGCTGAAGTCTGGCAAGGCCGTACTCGAAGCCCTGCAGAGCGGCGGCGTGGATGCCTTCGGCATTGACGTCGGCGACGACCTTTTGCAGCGCCTGCTGAACGAGAAGATCGATCGCGCCTTCATCATCCTCCACGGCCGTGGCGGCGAGGACGGCAGCATGCAGGGCCTGCTGGAGTGCCTGGGGATTCCCTATACCGGCAGCGGCATCCTCGCCTCGGCGCTGGCCATGGACAAGCTGCGGACCAAGCAGGTCTGGCACAGCCTGGGCATTCCGACGCCACGCCATGCGGTACTGAGCTCTGAAAGCGACTGTATTTGCGCGGCGGCGGAACTGGGCATGCCTTTGATCGTCAAACCGGCCCATGAAGGTTCCAGTATCGGTATGGCCAAGGTGACCACCAGCTCCGAGTTGATCGAGGCATGGAAGGCGGCCAGTACCTATGATTCGCAAGTGCTGGTCGAGCAATGGATCCAGGGTCCCGAGTTCACCATCGCGACCCTGCGCGGCCAGGTGTTGCCACCTATCGCCCTGGGCACTCCCCACACGTTCTACGACTATGACGCCAAGTACCTGGCTTCCGATACCCAGTACCGGATCCCGTGCGGCCTCGATAGCGACAAGGAGCAGGAACTCATGGATCTCACGGCCAAGGCCTGTGAGGCGCTCGGTATCGCCGGTTGGGCGCGTGCCGATGTGATGCAGGATGCCCAGGGGCAGTTCTGGTTCCTGGAAGTGAACACCGCTCCAGGCATGACCGACCACAGTCTGGTGCCGATGGCCGCTCGTGCGGCCGGTCTGGATTTCCAGCAACTGGTGTTGGCCATCCTGGCAGCCAGTCTTGAGGCGCGAGGTTAAGTCCATGCAAGGCGCATCGCTTCGTCATCAGCAACCCGCACCCGGCCGCAAGCCGGTGCCGCGGGGTGCCAGCCGAATGGTGGCCAAAGAGCCGATGTCGGTGCGCCTGCCGAAAGCCAATTTCGGCTTCCTGAAAAGCCTGTTCTGGCCCGTGTTGCTGGTGGCATTGGGGTTCGGCACCTACGAGGGCGCCCAGCGCCTTCTGCCCTATGCCGACCGGCCGATCACCAAGATCGCGGTGCAGGGGGACTTGAGCTACATCAGCCAGCAGGCGGTGCAGCAGCGAATCGCGCCTTACGTCGCGGCGAGCTTCTTCACCATCGACCTGGCGAGCATGCGCACCGAGCTGGAGCAGATGCCCTGGATCGCCCATGCCGAGGTACGCCGGGTGTGGCCGGATCAGGTGGTGATTCGCCTGGAAGAACAATTGCCCGTGGCCCGCTGGGGCGACGAGGCGCTGTTGAACAACCAGGGCCAGGCCTTCACCCCGCGTGAACTGGCGAACTATGAACACTTGCCGCAGTTGTTCGGGCCGCAGCGGGCCCAGCAGCAAGTGATGCAGCAGTATCAGGTGTTGAGCCAGATGCTGCGGCCGCTGGGCTTCTCGATTGCCCGTCTGGAACTGCGCGAGCGTGGCAGCTGGTTCCTGACCACCGGTGCCGGCAGTGCCGGGCCGGGAATCGAGTTGCTGCTGGGTCGCGATCATCTGGTGGAGAAGATGCGCCGCTTCATTGCCATTTATGAAAAAACGCTGAAAGAACAGATCACGAACATCGCGCGCATCGATCTGCGCTACGCCAACGGCCTGGCCGTCGGCTGGCGCGATCCGGCGGCACCCACGACGGCGCAGCCCGCCGTCGCGAAGAATTAAGAAGAGGCAGGACCATGGCAAATGTGCAAAGCGGCAAAATGATCGTCGGCCTGGATATCGGCACCTCCAAGGTGGTGGCGCTGGTGGGCGAAGTCGCGGCCGATGGCTCGCTGGAAATCGTCGGTATCGGTACCCATCCGTCCCGCGGCCTGAAGAAGGGCGTGGTGGTGAACATCGAGTCCACCGTGCAGTCGATCCAGCGGGCAGTGGAAGAGGCGCAACTGATGGCGGGCTGCCGCATCCACTCGGCGTTCGTCGGCGTGGCGGGCAATCACATCCGCAGCCTCAACTCCCACGGCATCGTGGCGATCCGCGACCGCGAGGTCAGCTCGGCGGACCTGGAACGGGTCCTGGACGCGGCCCAGGCGGTAGCGATCCCGGCGGACCAGCGGGTCCTGCACACCCTGCCGCAGGACTACGTGATCGATAACCAGGAAGGCGTGCGCGAGCCCCTGGGCATGTCCGGCGTGCGCCTGGAAGCTAAGGTCCACGTGGTGACCTGCGCGGTCAACGCGGCGCAGAACATCGAGAAGTGCGTACGTCGCTGCGGCCTGGAAATCGACGACATCATCCTCGAGCAACTGGCCTCGGCCTATGCGGTGCTCACCGACGACGAGAAGGAGCTGGGCGTCTGCCTGGTGGATATCGGCGGCGGTACCACCGACATGGCGATCTTCACCGAAGGCGCGATTCGCCACACCGCGGTGATCCCGATCGCCGGCGACCAGGTGACCAACGACATCGCCATGGCCCTGCGGACTCCGACCCAGTACGCCGAAGAGATCAAGATCCGCTACGCCTGCGCCCTGGCCAAGCTGGCCGGTGCCGGCGAAACCATCAAGGTGCCGAGCGTCGGCGACCGTCCGCCGCGCGAACTGTCGCGCCAGGCCCTGGCCGAGGTGGTCGAGCCGCGCTACGACGAGCTGTTCACCCTGATCCAGGCCGAGCTGCGTCGCAGCGGCTACGAGGACCTGATCCCGGCGGGCATCGTGCTCACCGGCGGCACCTCGAAGATGGAAGGCGCGGTGGAGCTGGCCGAGGAGATTTTCCACATGCCGGTGCGCCTGGGCGTGCCCCACAGTGTCAAGGGCCTGACCGACGTCGTGCGCAACCCGATCTATTCCACCGGTGTCGGCCTGTTGCAGTACGGATTGCAGAAGCAGTCCGACGGTATCCAGTTCTCCGGTATCGGCAACCGCGACAGCTACAGCAGCGACGAGCCCAAGGCCGCCTTGCTCGATCGCATCAAGAGCTGGGTCCAGGGCAACTTCTGATACACGGCTCCAAGCAGCAGGTTTCAAGCGGTAGGCAGTAAAGCAGCAGGCAACAAAGCAGTAGGCAGTAGGCGAAAAATTAGAGAATGAAAGGAGAGGGAAAATGTTCGAACTCGTAGACAACATCCCGCAAAGTCCGGTAATCAAGGTTATCGGCGTGGGCGGTGGCGGCGGCAACGCGGTCAATCACATGGTCAAGAGCAACATCGAAGGCGTCGAGTTCATCTGCGCCAACACCGATGCTCAGGCGCTGAAGAACATCGGCGCGCGGACCATCCTGCAACTGGGTACCGGTGTGACCAAGGGCCTGGGCGCGGGTGCCAATCCGGAAGTCGGCCGTCAGGCTGCCCTGGAGGACCGCGAGCGTATCGCCGAAGTACTGGCGGGCACCAACATGGTGTTCATCACCACTGGCATGGGCGGCGGTACCGGTACCGGTGCGGCGCCGATCATCGCCGAAGTGGCCAAGGAAATGGGCATCCTCACCGTCGCGGTGGTCACTCGTCCGTTCCCGTTCGAAGGCCGCAAGCGCATGCAGATCGCCGATGAAGGCATCCGCGCACTGAGCGAAAGCGTCGACTCGTTGATCACCATCCCCAACGAGAAGCTGCTGACCATCCTGGGCAAGGATGCCAGCCTGCTGTCCGCCTTCGCCAAGGCCGACGACGTGCTGGCCGGTGCCGTTCGCGGTATCTCCGACATCATCAAGCGTCCGGGCATGATCAACGTCGACTTCGCCGACGTTCGTACCGTGATGAGCGAAATGGGCATGGCGATGATGGGTACCGGCTGCGCCAGCGGTCCTAACCGTGCACGTGAAGCCACCGAGGCGGCGATCCGCAACCCGCTGCTCGAGGACGTCAACCTGGAAGGCGCTCGCGGCATCCTGGTGAACATCACCGCCGGTCCCGACTTGTCCCTGGGCGAGTACTCCGACGTGGGTAGCATCATCGAGGCCTTCGCTTCCGAGCACGCCATGGTCAAGGTCGGTACCGTTATCGATCCGGACATGCGTGACGAGTTGCACGTGACCGTGGTGGCCACCGGCCTGGGCGCGAAGATCGAGAAGCCGGTGAAGGTCATCGACAACACCGTTCAGACCTCCATGTCGTCCGCGCAGTCGCAAGCGCCAGCCCCTGCTCGCCAGGAGCTGCCGTCGGTGAACTACCGCGACCTGGATCGTCCGACCGTCATGCGTAATCAGGCGCAATCGAACGCGGCGACCGCAGCGAAGTTGAATCCGCAAGATGATCTGGACTACCTGGACATCCCGGCATTCCTGCGTCGTCAGGCCGATTGATGGAGTGCATCAGGGGTATTAGGGTGATTGGTGTTCAGCAAAGGCGTGGTCTGCTATTATCGCCAGCCTTTGTTGATACCAGTTCGCAATTTGCGCTGAAGCGGCCCAAGCCATGATTAAACAACGCACCCTGAAGAATATTATCCGTGCCACAGGTGTAGGCCTGCATTCCGGGGAGAAGGTATACCTGACCCTCAAGCCTGCGCCTGTCGACACCGGCATTGTG
The DNA here is from genome assembly GCF_046230915.1 of Pseudomonas sp. KCJK8993. Classification (NCBI taxonomy): domain Bacteria; kingdom Pseudomonadati; phylum Pseudomonadota; class Gammaproteobacteria; order Pseudomonadales; family Pseudomonadaceae; genus Pseudomonas; species Pseudomonas sp. KCJK8993. Next base: position 10,793 of record NZ_JBJJLO010000089.1, on the reverse strand, counting down.
TTTTGTCGTGCCGACCTGGACCCTGTGGTGCAGATTCCTGCTCGCGCGGAAAACGTTGGCGAGACCACCATGTCGACCACTCTGGTCAATGGTGACGTCAAAGTGGACACGGTGGAGCACTTGCTCTCGGCCATGGCTGGCCTGGGCATCGATAACGCCTACGTCGAGCTCTCCGCGTCCGAAGTCCCGATCATGGACGGTAGCGCCGGACCCTTCGTATTCCTGATTCAATCTGCTGGCCTCGAAGAACAGGACGCAGCTAAAAAGTTCATCCGCATCCTTCGTGAAGTGACAGTGGAAGACGGCGACAAGCGCGCCACTTTCGTGCCTTTCGATGGTTTTAAAGTGAGCTTCGAGATCGATTTCGATCACCCGGTTTTCCGTGACCGCACCCAGAGTGCAAGCGTGGACTTCTCCAGTACTTCGTTCGTAAAAGAAGTCAGTCGCGCCCGTACCTTTGGTTTCATGAGTGACATCGAGTACCTGCGCAAGCACAACCTCGCACTCGGCGGTAGCGTGGAAAACGCCATTGTGGTCGATTCGGATGGCGTACTGAATGAAGACGGTCTTCGTTACGAAGACGAATTCGTCAAGCACAAGATCCTGGATGCAATTGGTGACCTCTACCTGCTGGGCAACAGCCTGATAGGTGAGTTCAAAGGCTTCAAGTCGGGCCACGCCCTGAACAACCAACTCCTGCGCAAGTTGATTGAGCAGAAGGATGCTTGGGAAGTGGTGACCTTCGAAGATGCCAGCACTGCACCGATCTCTTACATGCGTCCAGTCGCGGCCGTGTAAGTAATACTCTCTTTCCTTTTATTTTGAAGGCCATCCCCCCGGATGGCCTTTTTTTATGTCCGCGATATTTCAGGCGTTGCGCCTGGAGTGGCCTTGGGACATGTTGGAAACCACGCGATTGCGGCCGCTGGACTTGGCCTGGTAGAGGGCCTTGTCGGCGTTGCCTACCCAGTCTTCCTGGTGAATACCGGGGTTGCCCGACCAGGTGTTGATACCGATGCTGACGGTCAGGCAAGCGGCATGCTCGGCAACGGCCGGCAGTGCCTCGATGCTGGCGCGGATCTTCTCGGCCAGCAGCGAAGCGCCGGCCGTATCGGTGCCGGGCAGGATCACCGCGAACTCCTCGCCGCCATAACGCGCCGCCAGGTCTGTCGGGCGACCCACGCAAGCGGCGATGTTCTGCGCCACCAGGCGCAAGGCCTGATCCCCCAGGGGATGGCCGAAACGGTCGTTGAAGGACTTGAAGTGATCGATATCGATCATCAACAGCGACAGCGGCTGGAGCGAGCGCTGGGCCCTGGCCCATTCGTTTTTCAGGGCCAGGTCCAGGCTTCGGCGATTGGCCAGGCCAGTCAGTTCGTCCACGGCGGCGAGGCGTGCCAGTTCCTGTTCGGCGTTATGCCGGCGTCGTAGCTCGCGGCACAGCAACAGGGTCAGCCATAGCAGAGCGATGCACAGGGCTCCGGTGGCGCCGCTGACCAGCAGCGCGGTGCGGCGCCAGGAGCTGAAGACCTCATCGATGGACAACGCGACAATCACGATCAGCGGCAGGTCGCCCACCTGGGAAAAGGTATACAGCCGGTGCGTCTGATCCACGCTGGACACCCCGCTGAAGCTGCCATTGCCTTCGTGGAGGATGCGTACGAAGTTGGGGCGATTGCTGAAACTCTTGCCGATCAGGTCGTCGGCCAGGGGTGGTTGCTGGGCGAGCAGAAAGCCATCGCGGCTGATCAGGTTGATCGTGCCGTTGCGGCCGATGTCCAGATTCTTGAACAGTTCATTGAAGTAGCTCAGGCGCATGGCCGCTTCGGCTACACCGATGAACTCGCCATTCTCGTTGCTCAGTCGACGACTGAAGCTGATCCGCCAGTCATGCTCGGCGGTGCGGGCGCGGAACGGAGGGCTGATCATCATCCTCGGGTCCGGGTTGTCGATATGTGGGCGAAAGTATTCGCGATCGGCGAAATTGCCCCTGCGAGGCACGACCGAAGCCGAGTCGGCAAGCACATCGCCGTGTTTGTCCAGCAACAGGATATCGCCCTTGTACGGCGCGGCGGTGGCTCGGTCGAACAGCGCCAGATGACGGATAGGCGCCGAAACGTTCTTCAGGTCGTTGCGTTGCGCTGCACTGATCAGTCCCTTGAGGGACAGGTCGTAAAGTTCGACGTTGCGCAATACGTCGGCGTCGATCAGTTGCACGATATTGTTGGCGGAACGGATGGCGGCCTGTTCGGCAGTACGGTGTTCACGGATCAACAGGTAGGTGACGATACTGAGAATGGCCACGACGATCAGTGAACTGATCAGGACCAGCAGACGTTCAGGATTTGACGCGATCTTCCCTGTGCGGGGTGTCGCACGACTCACGCTCATGATTTTGATTTCTGCTACGTCGACGGGTTTAAGTCTAGTGTGGACGTGGGCTACAGAAATCGGTCACGTCTGCGCGCTATATAAATCCCGCCTGAACAAAAGGCCAGCAAAACCTGCTGGCCTTCCATTTATAGCGTCTTAGAAGACATTGATCGGGTAGTCGACGATCACACGATATTCGTCGGTGTCGTTATCCACGACGCGGTAACCATTGCCACCCCGGTTGGTTGCCCATTGCAGGCGTACCGCCAGGTCCTTGGCCTTGCCGCCCTGCACCACATACTTGAGATCCAGGTCACGTTCCCAGTGCTTGGCATGCTTGCCATCGGCGCTGTACCAGTTGGCATAACCAGGGCTGTCCGGGTTGACCTTGGTCAGGTCCAGTTCGCCGCGCGAATAGGACAGCGCCGAGGTCAGGCCGGGCAGGCCGATGCCGGCGAAGTCATAGGCGTACTTGAGCTTCCACGAGCGCTCGTTGGGGCCGTTGAAGTCCGAGTACTGCTGGGAGTTGTCCAGATAGATGCTGTCACCCTGGGTGATGTAGTCGAACGGTGTATTGCCGTTGACCCGCTGGTAGGCGGCGGTGACGCTGTGGCTGCCTACGCCGACGGTGAAGTGCAGGCTGTAGGTGTTGTTGTCGATGTTGCCCAGCAGCGCCTTGCCGGTGTCCTGGGTGTGGTAGTAGTGCAGGCCCGGGTTGAGGCTGACCAGGTCGTTGACTGCGTAGGTGTAGTCCAGGTCGTAGTAGTACTGGTTCCAGATGTCCTTGAGCTCGGAAGCATAGAGGCTGCTGGTCAGCCCCGGTACGCCGCTCCAGGCCACCCCGGCCCAGTTCAGGTGGCGGCTTTCATCATGGCTGGGCAAGGTGCCGTAGGCGGTACCGATGCGCTTGTGGCCGCTCTGGTTGTAGAGCTTGGTGAAGCTGGCCTGGCCGCCTTCGATCAACCAGCCGTCGAAGCTGTGGTTGGTCAGGCTCACGCCACGGAAGGTCTGCGGCAGCATGCGGCTCATGCCGCCGGCGATCACCGGGTTGTTGAGGAACAGGTCACCGGCTTTCAGTTCGGTGTCGAAGGCGCGCATCTTCAGGGTCGCGCCAGCGGTGGAGAAGGAGCCCGGGGCTTTGCCGCCGTCCTTGCCGCTACGGCTGATCGGCAGGATGCTCGAGCCATCGGTGCCGCCACCGCCATCGAGCTTGAGGCCGAGCATGGCATTGGCATCCACGCCGAAACCGACGGTGCCTTCGGTATAACCGGACTGGAAAACCCCCAGCAAGCCCTGGCCCCACTCGATGTTGTCATCGTTGTGCTGCTGGCGGTTGCGGTGCATGTAGTAGTTGCGAGCGTTGAGCTTGAGGCTCGAACCGGCGACGAAACCTTCGGTCGCGCTGTCCTCGGCGGCTAGTCCAAGGCTTGGGATAGTTGCAGCGATTGCAATGAATAGCGGGCTGACCTTCAGTGAAGTCCTAAACAACGTATTGCTCCTTTGGTGGGTGAAGATGATTTTTTATTTTGAATTCGGTGTGTTCTTGTTCTGTAGATGACGAACATGCCGCGGGTTTCTCCACGACAAAAAAAAGCCGCTGGATTCAGCGGCTTTAAGACAACTTACTCCGGTGTAGAGCGCAGAGAAGTTATCGAGGGAAACGAGTCGGTGGCGCGATCAACTGTCCTTTCGGGCATCAGCCTTGCTGTGCTCGGCAGTGATCTTCTGGGCTTGCTGACTGTTCTGCTGCTGGGCCGCCTGGGCGATCTGTGCTTGTTCGAACGCGGCGGCGCGTGCGGCATTGCGTGCGACGAAAGCCTGGGATTCTTCGGCCATGGCGGCAGGCGCCACGAACAGGGAAGACAAGACGAACGCGCTGGCAATACCCATGCTGTTGGACATTTCTGAAGACCTTCTTGCAGTGCAAGTTCAATTCGGTACGACAAAAATATAACCACGATGAGGCTGGAAAAAGAGCCGAACAGGATAAGGACTGTTACCAAAAAAACAACAGTCAAGAGCGTGATGGTTGCAGGATTTTGCCGCCTCTTGTCCCAGGTCAGGGGTCGCGGTGGTTTCAGCGGGGCAGGTAGAGACCGAAGGTGTTGATGCCCCGATCGCTGCGCACGAAGACGTCGCCGCCATGCATCAGGGCGATGGCCTTGACGATGGCCAGGCCCAATCCATGGTTGGCGCCGCTGTTGCTGCGCGAGGCATCGACCCGGTAGAAACGCTCGAACAAGCGTGGCAGGTGCTCGCTGGCGATGCCCTGACCCGGGTTGCTGACGGCGATCGCCACGTGCCGTTCCTGAACCTCGATCCGGACCCGGATCACTTCGCCGGCGGCGGTGTGCTGCACGGCGTTGCTCAGCAGGTTGATCAGCGCCCGGCGCAGGTGGGCGATCTCGATCCGGACCTGGGCGTCGCCTTCCACCTCGACCCTGACCTGGGCGTCTTCGAGGATGAAGTCCAGGTAGTCCAGGGTGGTCGCCACCTCGGTGGCCAGGGAAGCGCTGGTGAGCTTGGTGGCCTTGCTGCCCTGGTCGGCGCTGGCCAGGAACAGCATGTCGTTGACGATCGAGCGCAACCGTTCCAGTTCTTCGAGGTTGGATTGCAGCACCTCGAAGTAGTGCTCCGCGGAGCGTCCCCGGGTCAGGGCCACCTGGGTCTGGCCGATCAGGTTGGTCAGCGGCGAGCGCAGCTCATGGGCCACGTCGGCGTTGAACGATTCCAGGCGCGAGTAAGCCATCTCGACCCGCTCCAGGGTGGAGTTGAACGAGTTGACGAACTGGCTCAGCTCCGGCGGCAGCGGTGACAACTGCAGGCGCCCCGAGAGTCGTGGCGGGGCCAGGCGCTGGGCCTCCTGGGACAGCTTGATCAGCGGCTTGAGGCCGATCCGCGCCACCCAATAGCCCAGGGCCGAGGCCAGCAGCACGCCGACGATGGCCAGGCCGATCAGGGCCATCAACAGGCGGTGCTGGGTCTGGTGGAAGGTCTCGGTATCGATGGCGATCAAAAAGCGCAGGGGCGGGCGCTGTTCCCTGGCTGGCAACTGGCTGACCAGCACCCGCAACGGATAGGGATGCTCGTCCAGGCTCAAGTCGCGCATGCCCAGCGGGCCCTGGGCGAAGGCGCGGATCCGTGCATCGGGGTTGCCGTACTCACAGCCCGGGTCGCCACTGATGGCCCAGAAGCGGATGCGCTTGTCTTCCTCGCTGAGCAGCTTGAGCTTGGCGCTGATCTTGCCCCAGTGCTCCGGGTTGCCATAGCGGGTCAGGGCCGACTCCAGCACGCTGTAGCGCGCTTCCAGCTCGGCCTCCGGCAACAGGCCCAGGCCCTTGTCCACCTGTTGATAGAGCGCCCCGCCGATCAGCAGGAAGATCAGCAGCGCCACCAGGGTGAACAGCCCGCTCAGGCGCAGGGCGATGGAGTTACTCGGCACTGCGGTTCTCCAGCACGTAGCCCATGCCGCGGATGGTATGCAGCAGCTTGTGTTCGAAAGGCCCGTCGAGCTTGGCCCGCAGGCGCTTGATCGCCACCTCCACGACGTTGGCGTCGCTGTCGAAATTGATGTCCCAGACCATCTCGGCAATCGCGGTCTTGGAGAGGATCTCGCCTTGGCGCCGGGCCAGCACGCTGAGCAGCGAGAACTCCTTGGCGGTCAGGTCCAGGCGGGTGCCGGCGCGGCTGGCCTTGCGGCTGATCAGGTCGATCCACAGGTCGGCGATGCTGATCTGCACCGGCTCGTGGCCGCCGCTGCGTCGGGTCAGGGCCTGCAGCCGGGCCACCAGTTCGAGGAAGGAGAACGGCTTGCCCAGGTAGTCGTCGGCGCCGTCGCGCAGGCCCTTGATCCGGTCCTCGACCCGCTCGCGGGCGGTGAGCATGATCACCGGGGTCTGCTTGCGTGCGCGCAGGGCCCGCAGCACGCCGAAGCCATCCAGACCCGGCAGCATCACGTCGAGCACTATCACTGCGTAATCGCTTTCCAGCGCCAGGTGCAGGCCTTCGATGCCATCGCGGGCCAGGTCCACGGTGTAGCCTTGCTCGGTCAGCCCGCGATGCAGGTAGTCCGCGGTTTTTTCTTCGTCTTCGATGATCAGGACGCGCATGACCCGCCTCAGGAATTGGTTGCTGGCGCCAGGGCCGGTCGTGGCCGGTGGAACAGCCGCTCGAGCCACAAGTATATGACCGGGGTAGTGAACAGCGTCAGCGCCTGGCTCACCAGCAGGCCGCCGACCACGGCGATGCCCAGGGGCTGGCGCAACTCGGCGCCGGTGCCGTAGCCGAGCATCAGTGGCAGGGCGCCGAGCAGGGCGGCCAGGGTGGTCATGATGATCGGCCGCAAGCGCGTGACGCAGGCCTGGTGGATCGCCTCCTGCGCAGGCAGGCCACCATTGCGCTGGGCCTCCAGGGCGAAGTCGATCATCAGGATGCCGTTCTTCTTGACGATGCCAATCAGCAGCACCAGGCCGATCAGCGCCATGATCGAGAAGTCCTGGCCACACAGCCAGAGCATCAGCAGGGCGCCCAGGCCCGCCGAGGGCAGGGTGGAGATGATGGTCAAAGGATGCACGAAGCTCTCGTACAGCACCCCGAGGATGATGTAGACCGCCACCAGCGCCGCCAGGATCAGGTACGGCTGGCTGGCCAGGGAGCTCTGGAACGCCTGGGCCGCACCCTGGAAGTTGCCGCTGATGGCTGCCGGCATGCCGATCTCGCGCTTGGCCTGGTCCAGCAGGATCACCGCATCGCCCAGGGCCACGCCGGGAGCCAGGTTGAACGACAGGTTGGCCGCCGGGAACATGCCCTCGTGGGCGATCGACAACGGTCCCACGGTGGGTGCATCGAAGCGCGCCAGGGCCGAGAGCGGGACCATCTGCCCGGTCAGCGGCGAGCGCAGGTAGAAGTAGTCGAGGCTCTCGGCTTTGCCGCGCTGTTGGGTATCGAGCTCCAGGATCACGTTGTACTGGTTGACCTGGGTCTGGAATTCGTTGATCTGGCGCTGGCCGAAGGCGTCGTACAACGCCTCGTCGACATCGCTGGCGGTCAGGCCGAAGCGTGCCGCAGCGATCCGGTCGATCTCTATGTGGGTGATGCTGCCGCCCAGTTGCAGGTCGTTGGAAATATCGCGAAAGGCCGGGTTGCCGCGCAGTTTCTCGGTCAGGCGCTGGGTCCAGGTGCTCAGGGTCGCACCGTCGTTGCTCTTGAGCACGTACTGGTACTGGGCGCGGCTGGGACCCGAGCTGAGGTTGATGTCCTGGCCGGCCCGCAGGTAGAGGGTGATGCCCGGCACCTTCATCAATTGCGGGCGGATGCGGTCGATGAAGGCGCTGGCGGAGACGTCCCGCTCGCCGCGTTTTTTCAGCGAGATCCAGAAGCGGCCGTTGGCGATGGTCTGGTTGCTGCCGGACACCCCCACCGAATGGGAAAACGCCTGCACCGCCGGGTCGGCGGCGACGATCTGGGCCAGGGCCTGGTGTTTCTTCACCATGTCCGGATAGGAAATGTCCGCCGCGGCCTCGGTGGTGCCGAGGACGAAGCCGGTGTCTTGCACCGGGAAGAAGCCCTTGGGAATCAGGATGTAGCCGGCGATGGCCATGCCCAGGGTCAGGGCGAAGATGCCCAGCATCAATTTCTGGTGCGCCAGGGCCCGGCGCAGGCCACGCTCGTACAGGGCCAGCAGGCGCTCGCTGAAGCCCGGCTTGCGATGGGGCGGATGCACTGGGGCGCGCATGAACAGCGCCGCCAGGGTCGGGGCCAGGGTCAGCGAGACCACCACCGAGATCATGAGGGTCGAGGTGGCGGTCAGGGCGAACTCCTTGAACAGCCGACCCACCACGCCGCCCATGAACAGCAACGGAATGAACGCCGCCACCAGGGAGAAGCTGATGGACACCACGGTGAAGCCGATTTCCCCGGCGCCCTTGATCGCCGCTTCGCGCATGCCATCGCCGGCTTCCAGGTGCCGGTGGATGTTTTCCACCACCACGATGGCATCGTCCACCACGAACCCCACGGCGATGACGATGGCTACCAGGGTCAGGTTGTTCAGGCTGAAGCCCATCACGTACATCAGCGCGCAACTGGCGGTCAGGGATACCCCCAGCACCGCCGAGACGATCAGGGTCGCCGACCACTGGCGCAGGAACAGCGCCATCACCGCCACCACCAGCAGCACCGCGATCAGCAGGGTGATCTCCACCTCATGCAGCGAAGCGCGGATGGTCTGGGTGCGGTCCACCAGCACCTTGACCTGCACCGAGGCCGGCAGCATCGCCTCCAGGCCCGGCAGGGCGGCCTGGATCCGGTCCACGGTCTCGACGATGTTGGCGCCCGGCTGGCGCGAGATCACCAGGTTGACCCCGGGCTGGTCGCCGGACCAGGCCTGGACATAGGCGTCTTCCGGGCCCTCCACCACCCGGGCCACGTCCTGCAAGCGCACTGGCGCGCCGTTCTTGTACGACACGATCAACTGGCCGTACTCCTCGGGATGGAACAGCTGGTCGTTGGTGGACAGGGTGGAGATGCTCGAGGCGCCGTACAGTGCGCCCTTGGCCAGGTTGAGGCTGGTCTGCTGGATCGCCAGGCGGATGTCGGCCAGGGTCAGGCCGATGGCCGCCAGCTTGTCCGCCGAGGCCTGGACGCGGATGGCCGGGCGTTGCTGACCGGTGATGTTGATCTGGCCGACCCCGTCGATCTGGCTGAGTTGCCGGGCCAGCAGGGTCTCGGCGTAGTCGCTCAGTTCGGTCCCGGGCATCTGCGTGGAGCTGATGCTGAGGATCAGCACCGGGCTGTCCGCCGGGTTGACCTTCTTCCAGGTAGGTAGCGTGGGCATGTCCTTGGGCAGCTTGCCGGCCGCGGTGTTGATCGCCGCCTGCACTTCCTGGGCGGCGGTGTCGATGCTCTTGTCCAGGGAGAATTGCAAGGTCAGCAGGCTGGTGCCCAGGGCGCTGCTGGAGGTCATCTGGGTCATGCCGGGGATGGCGCTGAATTGCACTTCCAGGGGCGTGGCCACCGAGGAGGCCATGGTGTCCGGACTGGCCCCGGGCAAGGCCGCCGAGACCTGGATGGTGGGGAACTCGGCCTCCGGCAGTGGCGCCACCGGCAGCCGCGGGAAGGCGATCAGGCCCAGCAATACCAGGGCAAAGGTCAGCAGGACGGTGGCGACCGGATGATCGATGCACCAGGCGGAGATCGAGCCATGGCCCTTCATGGCTTGGGTTCCTGGACCTGGGCCACTGGCGGCGGATCGCCCACCACCTGGACCCGTGCGCCGGGCTTGAGCCGCGACTGGCCGTCGCTGACCAGCACATCGCCGGCCTGGACCCCGGAAATGATATTCAGGGCGCTGTCCTGGTACAGCACCTGCACCGGCACGGCTTCCACCTTGTCGCCCTTGACCCGGTACACGAAACGCTGGTCCAGGCCGCGCTGGACCACGGTCGGCGGTACGGTCAGCGCGCCCTGGTCCAGGGCGGTCTGGATCTGCACCGTCACCAATTGCCCAGGCCAGAGCGCCTGGCGAGCATTGGCGAACTCGGCCTTGGCGCGCAGGGTGCCGGTATCGCTGTTGATCTGGTTGTCGATCAGGGTCATGTGGCCGTTGCCCAGCAACGCCCCGGGGTGGTCGCCGTCGGCGCCCAGGTAGGCCTTGACCGCCGCTGGATCCTGGGCCTGGATCAGGCCTTGCAGGGTGGGCAGCATCTGCTGGGGCAGGGAGAACTCCACGGCGATGGGATCGATCTGGGTCACCGAGAACAGGCCCTGGCTGTCGGTCGTGCGCAGGACGTTGCCTTCATCCACGGTACGAATACCCACTCGCCCAGTAACTGGAGAGCGGATCTGGGTGTAGGAGAGCTGTACCAGGGCGGCATCGATGGCCGCCTGGTTGCCCTGGATCGTGGCGTTGAGCTGGTTGACCAGGGCCAGTTGCTGGTCGTAGGTCTGCTTGGAAACCCCGTCATCCACCGACAGCAGCTTGTAGCGCTTGAGGTTGACCTGGGCCACCTGGAGCTGCGCCTGGTTCTGCGCCAGTTGGGCCCGGGCCTGGTCCAGGGCGGCACGGATCGCCCGGTCGTCGATGGTGGCCAGCAGGTCGCCGGTCTTGACCAGTTGCCCCTCCTTGACCAGCAACCGGGTGAGGATGCCATCCACCTGGGGCCGGATGACCACGCTGTGCAGCGACAGCACCGTGCCGATGCCGCTGGTGTAGCGCGGCAGGTCCTGGCGGAGCACCTCCACCACCCGTACCGGAATCGCCGTGGGGGCGGCCGATCTGGCGGTCGTCGGCCGGCACAGGAACCATGCCCCAATGGCGACGAGGGCCACGAGCAGGGCGGCGGTGACGGCGGTTTTCTTGGCGATGGACATGGAGGCGGCTCTTTTAAACCTCTGGCGCGGGCCGCCGAAAGGGAAAGGGA
>NZ_JBJJLO010000088.1:0-28232 GCF_046230915.1 Pseudomonas sp. KCJK8993 | reverse complement strand
GCGTCGGCCCGGCGAGGAGGGTGCGTGGTCTGGGCATCGGAGGCGCCCGCGCCCTGCCCGGGGTCGGCGGCAACCTCCAGGACCACCTGCAACTGCGGCTGATCTACAAGCTGGACAACGCCCGCACCCTGAATCAGATCGCCGGCAGCCTGTGGGGCAAGATGGGCATGGGCCTGCGCTACCTGTACGACCGCAGCGGCCCGCTGTCCATGGCTCCCAGCCAGCTCGGCGCCTTCGCCCGCTCCAGCCCCGAGCAGGCCACCGCCAACCTCGAGTACCACGTGCAGCCGCTGTCCCTGGAACGCTTCGGCGAACCCTTGCATGACTTCCCGGCGTTCACCGCCTCGGTCTGCGACCTGCGCCCGCAAAGCCGTGGCCGGGTCGAGATCCGTTCCGTGGACGCAGGCCAGGCGCCGCTGATCCAACCCAACTACCTGAGCCATCCGCAGGACCTGCAAGTGGCCGCCGACGCTATCCGCCTGACCCGGCGCATCGTCGCCGCCCCGGCCCTGCAAGCATTCCGGCCCAGCGAGTACCTGCCCGGTGCGTCATTGCAAAGCCAGGAGCAATTGCATGAAGCCGCGGCGAAGATCGGCACCACCATCTTCCATCCGGTGGGCACCTGCCGCATGGGCCATGACACCCAGGCCGTGGTGGACGCCCAGTTGCGGGTACGCGGCATCGCCGGGCTGCGCATCGCCGACGCGTCGATCATGCCGCGCATCACCTCCGGCAATACCTGTTCGCCGACCCTGATGATCGCCGAGAAGGCCGCCGAACTGATTCTGGCCACGACCACAAGGAGCCCTGCCCCGGAAAAACAAACCGCCTCCCCCGCCTGACCCCACCCTGGCAGGAGCGAGGACTGCGAAAAGATGCAGATAGCGACGCCATGACTGGCGCCGACAGTGGAACAACAAAAACAATCACTGTGAGGGATATCGATATGTCGGAACATGCTCAAGCGATGGACTCCACGGCCGTGGCGCCCACCAGCAAGGAAAGCCAGAAAGTCATCTTCGCCTCGTCCCTCGGTACCGTCTTCGAGTGGTACGACTTCTTTCTCTACGGTGCCCTGGCGGCGGTGATCAGCAAGCAGTTCTTCGCCGGGGTCAACGACACCACGGCCTTCATTTTCGCCCTGATGGCCTTCGCCGCCGGCTTCGTGGTGCGGCCCTTCGGCGCCCTGGTGTTCGGCCGCCTGGGGGACATGATCGGGCGCAAGTACACCTTCCTCGCCACCATCATCCTCATGGGCCTGGCCACCTTCGCCGTGGGCCTGTTGCCCAACTACGCCAGCATCGGCATCGCCGCGCCGATCATCCTGGTGGCCTTGCGCATGCTCCAGGGCCTGGCCCTGGGCGGCGAGTACGGCGGCGCCGCGACCTACGTGGCCGAGCACGCCCCCCAGGGCAAGCGCGGCCTGCACACCAGCTGGATCCAGTCCACCGCGACCCTGGGCCTGCTGCTGTCGCTGCTGGTGATCCTGGCCTGCCGCTACTTCACTGGCGATCAGTTCGACGTCTGGGGCTGGCGCTTGCCGTTCCTGCTGTCGATCGTGCTGCTGGGCATCTCCACCTGGATCCGCATGAGCCTGCACGAATCGCCAGCGTTCCTGAAGATTAAGGAAGAAGGCCAGGCCAGCAAGGCGCCGATCCGCGAGTCCTTCGGCAATTGGGAAAACCTCAAGGTGGTGCTGATCGCCCTGTTCAGCATCAACGCCGGGCAGGCGGTGACCTTTTACGCCGCGCAGTTCTACGTGCTGTTCTTCCTCACCCAGTTCCTCAAGATGGACCCGGCCCTGGCCAACAGCTTGCTGATCGCCAGCGTGGTGATCGGTGCGCCGCTGTTCATCTTCTTCGGTTGGCTCTCGGATAAGGTCGGCCGCAAGCCGGTGCTGATGCTCGGCCTACTGCTGGCCACGGTGCTGTACTTCCCGATCTTCAAGGGCCTGGCCCACTACGCCAATCCGGCCATCGACCAGGCCAGCCGCCAGGCGCCCATCACCGTCACCGCCGACCCGGCCACCTGCACCTTCCAGTTCGACCCGGTGGGCAAGGCGCGCTTCGACAGCCCCTGCGACAAGGTCAAGACCTTCCTGGTGAAACAGGGCCTGCCCTACTCCAGCATCGCCGCCCCGGCCGGCAGCCCGGTGCAGGTCAGCATCGGCGAGGTGAAGATCGACGGTTTCGACGAGGCGGCCCTGCGTGGCGCGGTGACCCTGGCCGGCTATCCGCAACAGGCCGATAGCCGGAACGTCAACAAGGGCATGGTGGTGGCGCTGATCGTGGCCCTGATCCTGATCGCCGCCATGTGCTATGGCCCGCTGGCGGCGCTGATGGTGGAACTGTTCCCGACCCGCATCCGCTACACCTCGATGTCCCTGCCCTACCACATCGGCAATGGCTGGTTCGGCGGCTTCCTGCCCACCGTGTCCTTCGCCCTGGTGGTGTACACCGGCGATATCTTCTACGGCCTGTGGTACCCGGTGGCGATCACCGGGACCAGCCTATTGGTGGGTTTGCTGTGCCTTAGGGAAACCCGCAAGGTCGACATCAACCGCCACTGATCGCCACGGCTGCCGGCCAGGGCACGGCCCTGGCCGGCAGAACCGTCACTCAGGTGTTGTTGCAGCCCTTGGCGATGGAGTCCTCATTGGAGGTGTAGGGGCGCGAGGGCTCCAGGTTCCACTGCGGCTTGTCCCGGGCGATGTTGAAGTGGCAGACCAGCTGGCGGCGCATGCTGCCCACCGTACTGTCACGGTTGTCCGGGTTGTTCTTCCACTGGGCGTCCAGGTAGTGGTCGCTGGCCAGCTCGTTGAAGAAGTTGTTGGTCTGGTTGTCCTGGACCTTGCGCCCGCAGTCGGTGGGGGTGACTTCCAGGGTCATGACTTTCTTGCCGAAACCCGGGTCGTCCCGCTCGATCCAGGTGGCGCTCTGCACATAGCGTTCGCAGCTGTTCTTTTCGGTGATGGGGTAGATCACCTGCTTCTTGTTGTCGTAGACGAAGCTCGCCTCCTGCTGGGGTGTCTGCGGCAACTTCATGTTGATCACCGGCAGGTATTGCTGGACCGCCTTGTACCACTGGATCTGGTTCAGGCGCGCGCCTTCCAGGCCGGCCTCCTCGGTGTAGAACAGCGCCAGGATCGACGGCGACTGCGGCGGCTTCTCTTCCCACTTGGCCAGGCGCAGCTCGTTCTGGGTACCGAAGGATTCGGCGGCGATCTGCGCCATGGAACGGATGCTCTGGTAGAACGCCGGACCGGCCGCGGCATTGCGTTCGTCACGCACGTCGAAGGAGCACTGGCGCGAATGGTCGCCACGGTTCTGCCGGTAGTTGGCACCCCATTGCTCGGCGGTGGTCACGCCAATCTCGTGGCAGTACTTCTCGACACTGCCCGGGGTACGCCGCGAGTCGGTGCAGCCTTGCTGCTGGCGATCGTCGGTGGCGGCATCGATGGGGAAGGAACACAGCACGGCGTAGTCCTGGTGATCCTTGGGGTTGCCGAAGATGGTGTCGAAGATGAAGCCGCTCTGCAGGCCGTAGGCCAGCTTGCGGAACTTGGAGTCCTTGCGCAGGTAGGACGCCGAGACACCGCCACTGGCCTGGCTTTTCGGGCTGATGCTGTAGAACTGGTAGTCGGTGGAGGGCCAGGTGGCGCGAAACAGCACCCCCGAGCAGAGGAACGCCGGCTTGGACGGACCGCCACAGTCCTGGCGGGTGTCGTTGTACAGCTGGTTGAGACGGGCCACCGTATCGCTGCCTTGGTCGGCCTGGACGGGGGGCAGCAGGCACAGGCCGGCCAGGCCCATGGCAAGGGAAATGCTGAGTTTCATGACATGACTTCCGTGTGGAGTGAGTTCCCTGGCCGGTCGCCAGCGCGACCGGCGCCTGCCAGAGGATAGAAGCGCGGCCTTGCGCCACTGGGGTTTTTCCGTTGGCTGTCCCTGATCGCCGCGGCCTCGGGTCAGCGCTGCGCGGCTTGAACAACGCGCGACTTTGCGCCACTGTCTCGGCATTTTTGCGCTGGAGACCTTGCATGCTGTTCATCTTTCCTACAGTGGCGGCCCTGGCCTTGGCCCTGTTGTTCTGGCGCCGGCAGAAAGCCCTGGTGGCACTGCGCCGCGAAGCCTTCATCCGCGACTTCAACCTGCCGCCCGGCTTGTTCACGCCCCTGCGGACCCGGCATCCGCAGTTGACCCTCAAGGATTGCCAGCTGGTGGCCCAGGGGTTGCGCCAGTTCTTCCTGGCCTACCTCAAGAGCGGCCAACGCTATGTGTCGATGCCCTCCCAGGTGGTAGACGATCTGTGGCACGAGTTCATCCTCCACACCCGGGAATACCAGGCGTTCTGCCACAAGGCCTTCGGCCAGTTCCTGCACCACACCCCGGCGGCGGCCCTGGGCCAGAATGCCGAGCGCCGGAGCGACGACGGCCTGCGCCGGACCTGGCAGCAGGCGTGCCGCGAGGAAAACATCCACCCCGCCCACCCCAGCCGCCTGCCGCTGCTGTTCGCCCTGGACGCCAAGCTGAAGATCGCCCAGGGCTTTCACTACGTCGCCGATTGCCAGTCCCTGCGGCGCCTGACCGATAGCGGCGCCACCAGCACGGTGATCCATTGCGGCAGCGAGTTGCACAGCAGCGCCTTCGACAACGACTCGTCCTCCAGCGGCTCCGACAGCGACAGCTCGCGCTTCGGCGGCGATGGCGGCAGCAGCGATGGCGGCGGCGATAGCAGTGGTTGCGGAGGTGGTGGTTGCGGCGGCGGCGGCGACTGAGCGCCGGGGAAACCTGTGGCGGCCGCGCTGCTACCGAACAGGTGGCGGGCCCTGGCCGACAGAGTGGAGGCGGTGCATCGCGCGCCGCTCCACTGGACCTGATCGATCAGGCGATGATGTCGGTCGTTGCTGCCTGGCCGACGATACCCACGGCGAAGTCCGCCGTGCCGTGACCGGTGAGATCAATCAGCAGGCTGCTCTGGTGGGTGCCGGCGTTGTAGCTGAGGATCGCGTCGCCCGCATGGCCACTGAAGGCCTTGACGAAGTTCAGGGTTGCGCCGCCGGTGGCGAACTGCGCGATACCAGTGAGGTCGATCTTGTCCTGGCCGCTGGTGAAATCCATGATCCAGTCCGACGCGTTGACGGTGGAATCCGACGCCGCGCCGAAGACGAAGGTGTCCGCCCCGCTTCCACCCCACAGGGTGTCGGCGCCGCCACCACCGTAGAGGATGTCGTTGCCGGCACCACCCTTGAGGACGTTGGCCGCGGCGTTACCGATCAGCAGGTCGTTGCCGGAACCGCCAATGGCGTTCTCCACGGTCACGCCATAGGCGATGGAGACGTTGCCCACCAGGCCGCCAACGTCGGAGAAGGCACCGGCGTTGAGGTTGATCTTCTGGTTATGGCTGAAGCCGGAGAAGTCCAGGGTGTCGTTGCCACCACCGTCCCACACCGCGAACACCAGCTTGTCGCTGTTGGAGTGGGCGCTGTAGAAGTCCCGGCCGGTGTTGGAGTTGAAGCCGTACACGGTGTCGTCGGCACGGGTCTGGTAGTTGGCGCCGTAGAGCTTCTGCACCGCGACGATATCGTCCACCAAGGGTGCCGAGGCATAGGCGCCACTGCCGTCCTTGCTGAAGTTCTGCCCGGTGTTGCTCTCACTCCAGTAGCTCATCAGGCTGTAGCCACGGGTGTCCTGGGCGTAGCTGGCGTCCTTGTAGGTGGGGTTGCCATTGCCGGCGTTGTAGGTACCCGGATGGGACAGGCCCAGGGTATGGCCGATCTCGTGGGTCAGGGTCTGGCGCCCGTAATTGCCGGTGCCGGGAGTCTCGTTGACCCGGTACTGGCTGTTGATCAGGTACCAGGACTGGCCGTCGTAGCTACCACCGGACGGCAGGTAGGCGAAGGCCGCGCCACCGGTGCTGACGTTGTAGTTGCCGAAGGTCATGTGCCCGTCGCCGCCCTTGGCCGCCTCGGTGAAGCTGAGGTTGGCCACATCCGCCCAGGATTGCATCGACAGCACGGCCTGGGCCTTCTGCAAGGCGCTGAACTGGCTGAAGGTGCCCAGGGACGGGTTGTAGTTGGCGGGTTTCTCGGTGAGGAAGGTGTAGGTCAGGTCGATCTTGCCGTCACCGTTCTTGTCGTGCCAGGACAGGTTCTTGCGCAGGATCGCATCCGCGGCCTGGTCGGCGGTGAACGACGGCTTGCCGTTCACCAGATCGCTGCCACCCCGGTCATAGCGGTGGCTGAAAGCCTGTACCTGTTGGTAGGCGTTACTGGCTTGTGCGGCCTGGTCGGCCCAGTTCCAGGTGATTTCCGACAGTGCTTTTGACAGTGTCTTTGACATTGCTACGTCCTTGTTCCAAACAAGATGATGTTCGATAGAACACAAACGACCCCGCCTGCGAGATCGTCCTATCACTCGCCCAAAGAGGCGTTGGAACGCTGACACACTGATCGGCGGCCAGTCCACGGTTTTCTGCGCCCGACCACGACGTGATGCCTCCACTGGCGCGGAGTCGATATCGCTCGCACGCATCGCCCCGGCGATAGGCCAGGGACTTGTCCGGTGCGGCCTGTGCCGAAGGCGTGCCACTGTCCGACGTCGCCTGCCCGGGCAACCTGGCGGTCGGTGCCGACCAGGACGGGCCGGTCTCCATCAACGGCAAGACGATGCAGAGCAGCGCCGAGGATGACCGGCATTTCCAGGCCAGGACCCCACAGGCCAGCCTGTCCATCAGTGTCGAGGACAACGAGTCGGTCACGGTGAAGTACAGCGCCAGGCACAGCCCCCACCTTGTGGGCGAAGCCATCGACGACTGACTCATTCACTGGCCGTTTTGACAGCTCGCAGGGGGTACCGGGTTCTCTCAGAACAAGCCCATCTGCCCGCCCACCAGGGTCGAGAAGTCATCCTGCACGAACGGCAGGATGGCGTCCGCCACTGGCTGCAACTGGCGCGTCAGGTAGTGCTCGTAGTCGATGGCGGCGCGGCGGTTCTCCAAGGGCTCGGGGCCGGCCAGGGTGATCACGTAGCTGATCCAGCCACCGCGCTGGTATTGCAACGGCCGGCCCTGTTCACGGTTGTAGTCATCGGCCAGGCGCGCCGCGCGGACATGGGGTGGGACGTTACGCTCGTAGTCGTCCAGGGGCCGGCGCAGGCGCTTGCGGTAGATCAGCAGATCGTCCTGTTGGCCAGCCAGGGTGCGCTGCACGTAGTCGCGCACATAGTCCTGGTAGGGCTGGCGGTGGAAGATCCGCCGATACAGCTCCTGCTGGAACTCCCGGGCCAGCGGCGACCAATCGGTACGGACGGTCTCCAGGCCCTTGTAGACCATCTCCTGGCTACCATCGGCGCGCTGTACCAGGCCGGCGTAGCGCTTCTTGCTGCCCTCCTCGGCGCCGCGGATGGTGGGCATCAGAAAGCGTTTGTAGTGGGTTTCGAACTGCAACTCCAAGGCGCTTTCCAGGCCGTACTGCTCGCGCAGGTGATCGCGCCACCACTGGTTGACATGGGCCACCAGGGCCCGGCCGATCTGCCCGGCGCGCTCCTCGTCGTGAGTGCTACCGAGCCAGACGAAGGTGGAGTCGGTATCGCCATAGATCACCTGGTGACCCTGGGCCTCGATCAACTGCCGGGTACGGGCCATGATCTCGTGCCCGCGCAAGGTGATGGACGAGGCCAGGCGCGGATCGAAGAAGCGGCAGCCACTGGAGCCCAGCACGCCGTAGAAGGCGTTCATGATGATCTTCAGGGCCTGGGACAGCGGCGCGTTGTGCTCGCGCTTGGCCGCTTCCCGGCCCTCGGCCACCCGCTGGACGATGGCCGGCAGGCAATGCCGGGTACGGGAGAAACGCGCCCCGCGAAAACCCGCCACCGAATGCTGTTCGTCACTCTGGCGCAGGCCTTCCACCAGGCCCACCGGGTCGATCAGGAAGCTGCGGATGATCGAGGGGTACAGGCTCTTGTAGTCCAGCACCAGCACCGATTCATAGAGGCCGGGCCGCGAATCCATGACGAACCCGCCGGGGCTGGCCTGGGGTGGCAGCTCGCCGAGATTGGGGGCGACGAAACCCTGGCGGTGCATCAGCGGCATGTACAGGTGGGTGAAGGCCGCCACCGAGCCGCCACTGCGATCGGCCGGCAAGCCGGTGACGGTGGCGCGCTCCAGGAGGAAGGTCAGCAGCTGGGTCTTGGCGAAGATTCGCGTCACCAATTCGCAGTCCTTGAGGTTGTAGCGGGCCAGGGCCGGCTTGTCCTCGACGAACATGCGGTTGATCTCGTCCATGCGCTGGTAGGGGTTGTCGATCGACTTGCCCTCGCCGAGCAGGGTCTGGGCGACGTTTTCCAGGCTGAAGGACGGGAAGCTCCAGGTGGCCGAGCGCAGGGCCTCGATGCCATCGATGATCAAGCGCCCCGCCGCCGAGGCGAAGTAATGGTTGTGGGTGGCGTGCTCGCGCCAGTGCATCTCCTCGCCCCCCCGGCCCAGGCGCAGCGGCACCGCCAGGCGCCGGGCATGCTCATGCAGCACTCGCAGGTCGAACTGCACCAGGTTCCAGCCGATGATCGCGTCGGGGTCGTGCTCGGCCAACCACTGGTTGAGCTTCTCCAGCAATTGCTCGCGGCTGGCGCAGAACTCGAGGTCGAAGTCCACCGCGCTGTCGTCGGCGCGGGGCTTGCCGAGCATGTATACCTGGCGCTGGCCACAGCCCTCCAGGGCAATGGAATACAACTCGCCGCGCTCGCTGGTCTCGATATCCAGGGACACCAGGCGCAGCTGCGGGCGGTAGTCGGCGGCGGGTTTCATCTGCGCGTCCAGCAGCAGCAGCCCGTCCGGCCCCGGTTGGCCATTGAACTCGACCGGCGCGGTGATGAAGCGCTCCATCAGGTAGCGCTCCGGCGGGCGGATATCGGCTTCGAACACCTCGACCCCGGCCCGACGCAGCGTCTTGTCCAGGCGGATCAACTGGTTGTGCTGCGGGCAATACAACCCCAGTACCGGGCGCTGGTGAAAATCACGCAGTTGCAGGGGGCGCAGCTCGACATCCGAATCGTCGGCCAGCAGGCGCTCGGCCTGGGGCCGCTGCACGGCCGGGATGAACGCCACGGAGGTCTGCAGCGGCAAGCGGAGATGGCGCGGGCCCTGGTCGGTAGCCAGCCAGAATTCGACTTCCGTGCCCGCTGGCGTATCGCGCCAGTGTCGCGTCAGGACGAAGCCTTGTTGTACATCCACCGTTGCAACCTCAGAGCCGATTCAAGGCGCCGATTCTACCTGTCCCGGCCTTGCTTGGGGGCCTGGATGATGGCGTTACGGCTTTTGTCGGACAATATGTAGTGCTTGAAAATTTTCACTACAAAACCGTTGACGAGCGAATTGCGCCCTTGCATGATGCAGGCGTCCCCCTGATCGGGGGATGAGGCAAAGGTGTCATGAGCAAGCTCGTCTGACCGCCGAGCTGTCGACCCGGATGTGTACTGCCCACAAGGCAGATTGATGAAACTGACCTGGCATTGACCGTCCGCGATTCGACGGGAAAGCCGGCGAGAACTCTTCAAGATGCTTGTGGCCGATGGTGGGAATGTCGGCAGCTTCATCCAGGTTCATGCTGCTTTTCTATCGTTGTGACGCTCTGTGCGTAGCAGTTGATCAAGGTGACTACACACATCAGGCTCTGGGCCTTATCTGTATCCGACAGACACCCTCTGTCGCCCTGTTTCCGGTATCAGGGTTCAACTTACCGAAGTAGCAAGATGAATTAGCGAAACAACTTAGATAGATCGATGAATGGTCAAGGGGGCTACAAATGAATCTTAACAACCAACCCACTATTGATGAATTGGCACGTATGTTCGCCGCACGTAAAGACAGCCATGACAGCCACATCCTGTGGATTGCCAAGTCGGGCCAAGTGCATATCGACTGCCTGTCGCCCCATAGCCATGAAGCAGAGTTCGACCGTAACAACCAAGAGCTGGCGGCCCGCCTGAAGATGTATCGCCGCGGCCAGGGCTACGTCGGCAAGAAAGCCGCCGCCGACAAGGACTTCATCGGCCGGGTCCTGGAGACCCTGAAGACCGAATGGCAATCGTTGCGCGGCAACTCGGAAGTTCGGGTCATCGATCGGTTTTGTTGAGACAAGTTTCATCTCGATATGAAACAACAGGGGGCGCTGAACTTTCAGCGCCCCTTTTTATTGGCCGCAATTAATCCGAACAACATCTTCCAACTCACTCATCGCGGTTCATGAACACGATCACCCGGCAACTGGACAGCCTGATGGCTAATTAGTAGCATCGCCCCGCTCAAATCGGCCAGGCGGTTGGCAAAGAGGGCTGCCGTATTCACTGAAGCCTTGATGTCACCACCAGGCACGATATTCGAAAGCCAAGTCGAACCTTAAAAAAGGACTTTGTGTGACTGATCGCAGCGGTGTCTTGCGTTACATCATTGAACAGTATTACTCAGGAAGTATTGAAACTGCCTGCTCCCGTACCGGGTACAGCATCAAGCAGATCGAGAACTGGTGCTCAGGCCAATGCCAGCCCCAGCACCTCACCGTCGAGTACTTCATTCAATGCGCCTTCACGCCTGAATTCCAGTCGGTGATCGAATTCGCCGAGTTCAAGCCGGATCAACCGGTGATGAAGCAGTTGAAGGTCCTGTTCAAAGGACACGAAGACCGGGCCGGCATCTATGCGTTCTATGACTCGATGGCCAACCTCATCTATCTCGGCAAAGCCACCAACCTACTCAATGAAACCTATTCGGCCATACGCCGGGATGTGCACATCCAGTTCCCCGCGGGCATCAAGAAGAAGCCCGAGAAACGCTATGAACTGGTGCGCTACATTTCTGCCTACGATGTCGGCAGCTCAGAATGGCGAGACTTTCCAAAGCATGTCGAGTCCCTGATCCTGCGCATTTCCAAGCCAATCCTGAACAAGAACATCGGTCATATCGAACAGGCGTATGCCGCGCCTGGTGAAGGCTGAAACACTTGCCTCCCGCGAATGTCCAGCCAGCAGGCGACAGCACGCCGCAGCGTCCTGCCGCCCTTTTATCGGCTGGGTTCAAAAGGCAAAGCACGAGCAGCCAAACGCGCCCCAGAAGCCCTGGAAATCGCTGACCGGCACCTTGGCCAGGCGAGCCCGCTCGTGCCCGTGGGCATGCACCGCGCAAGGACCGCTGCACTGGTGCAACTGAGCCGACAACGGCGCGGCAGGCTTCCAGTGCCCTGGCACCTTGGCCACCGGCGACCAGTCCGGCGTCACGGGCAAGCTGGGTGGCGCCAGCGAGTGGAAGTCGCCGGCAGCGTGCACCACCTTGCCGTCCACCACCGTCAGCAGCGATTCGATCCACTTGATCGCTTCTTCCTCGACGCTGAAGTAGTCCGCCGACAGGGCCACCAGGTCCGCCAGTTGCCCGACCTTGAGCTGGCCTTTCTTGCCCTGCTCCGAGGAAAACCAGGCGCTGCCGTGGGTATACAGCTCCAGTGCGGTATCGCGGTCCAGGCCCTGGGGGTACAACGCCAGGCCACCGACGGTCTTGCCACTGACCATCCAGTACAACGAGGTCCAGGGGTTGTAGCTCGAGACCCGGGTGGCATCGGTACCGGCGCCCACTGGAATGCCTTCGGCGAGCATGCGCTGGATCGGCGGGGTCATCTCGGCCGCCTTGGCGCCATAGCGGTCGACGAAGTACTCGCCCTGGAAGGCCATGCGGTCCTGGATCGCGATGCCACCGCCCAGGGCCCGGACCCGCTCGATATTGCGCGGGCTGATGGTCTCGGCATGGTCGAAGAACCAGGGCAAGCCGTTGAAGGGGATATCGCGGTCGACCTTTTCGAAAACATCGAGCATGCGCGAAATGGACTCGTCATAGGTCGCATGCAAGCGGAACGGCCAGCGCTGCTCCACCAGATGGCGAACCACCGGTTCCAACTCCTGCTCCATGTCCTGGGGCAGATCGGGGCGCGGCTCGAGGAAGTCCTCGAAATCGGCGGCGGAGAACACCAGCATCTCCCCTGCCCCGTTGTGCCGCAGGAAGTCATCGCCCTGGCCGTAGCGCACGCTGCCGGTCCAGTTCTTGAAGTCCGCCAGTTCTTGCTTGGGTTTCTGGGTGAACAGGTTGTAGGCGATGCGCACCGTCAATTGCTGCTGGGCCGCCAGTTGCTCGATCACCTGGTAGTCGTCCGGGTAGTTCTGGAAGCCGCCACCCGCATCGATGGCACTGGTGACCCCAAGGCGATTGAGCTCGCGCATGAACTGGCGGGTGGAGTTGACCTGGTACTCCAGGGGCAGCTTGGGCCCCTTGGCCAGGGTGGCGTAGAGGATCATCGCGTTGGGCCGGGCGATCAGCATGCCGGTGGGGTTGCCGTTGCCATCGCGGACGATCTCGCCGCCGGGCGGGTTCGGCGTGTTGCGATCGTAGCCCACCACCCGCAGCGCGGCGCGGTTGAGCAAGGCGCGGTCATACAGGTGCAGGACGAATACCGGGGTATCCGGTGCCGCCTGGTTCAACTCTTCCAGGCTCGGCAGGCGTCTTTCGGCGAACTGGAATTCGTTCCAGCCGCCCACCACCCGCACCCACTGCGGCGCCGGGGTGCGCTGGGCCTGCTCCTTGAGCAGGCGCAGGGCATCGGCCAGCGATGGCACGCCTTCCCAGCGCAGCTCCAGGTTGTAGTTGAGGCCACCGCGGATCAGGTGCAGGTGCGAATCGTTGAGCCCGGGGATCACCGTACGCCCCTTGAGGTCGATGACCTGGGTGGTGCTGCCGCGCAAGGCCATGGCCTGGGCATCGTCGCCCACGGCGATGAAGCGCCCGTCCTTGATCGCCACGGCCGTGGCCCGGGGGTTGGCCCGGTCCACAGTGTGCAGGCGGCCGTTGAACAGGATCAGATCGGCAATTGCGTTGTGGTTCATGGCATGGCTCCGATTGAGGCGAAAAGGTTCAGGCCGCGCCGCGCGGTTGCAGCCAGCGGCTGAACAGGCGGGTGACCCGAGGCATGAAAACGTAGACCACCAGCAGCACGATGCTCAGGGTGATCAGCACATTGGCCTGCACGTAACCGCCGAGCCAGGGCAGCCAGGCGAACAGCGGCTTCCACAGCTGTGGCACCAGGAAGGTCAGCGGCAGGATCACCAGGAAGGTCACGCAGGCTTGCTTCCAGCGCGGCGGCGGGGCCGGCGCGGCGCTGTCCTGGGGGGTGAACCAGAACTCGCGCTCGACATTGACCTCGGTCTGGTCGCCATCGGCCAGCAGGTGCTGGGCCTGTTGCACCAGTTGCCGACGGTCGTCGGAGTCCAGCCAGTCTTGCAACTGCTCGGTGCTGGCAAAGCGCAGCACGCTGGTGAAGAGCCCGAGGCCGCCGCTGTGGCCGCGCACCACATCGATCCCCAGGTGCCCCGGATAACTGCGGGCCTTGGCGATGATCTGGCGCAGCCAGGTCTCATAGGCCTGCTCCTGCCCCTTCTTGATGCGGTGGCGCACCAGCAGGGTGACCACGCCGTCGGTAAGTTCAATATTCATCTGCGACTCCGCACTGCCAGCACATTGAGCGACCAGCAGGGGCGCGCCCTGCTGCACGATATCCAGCGAGTGCCCGGGGGCACCGCCTGGCGAGCCATTACAGCCGGCGCTGCCCAGCCTTGTGCACCATGCTGTAGGCATAGTCGACACCCATGCCATAGGCACCGCTGTGCTCCAGCACCAGGGCCATGACCGCGTCGTAGGTATCCTTGCGGGCCCAGTCGCGCTGGTACTCGAGCAGCACCTGCTGCCAGGTCACCGGCACCGCGCCGGCCTGGACCATGCGCTGCACCGCCATGTCGTGGGCTTCCTGGCTGGTGCCGCCGGAGGCATCGGTGACGATGTACACCTCATAGCCCTCGGCCAGCGCCTCCAGGGCCGGGAAGGTCAGGCAGACCTCGGTCCACAGCGCCGCCATCACCAGTTTCTTGCGCCCGGTGGCCTGCACGGCCGCCACCAGGTGGCGATCCTCCCAGGAATTCATCGAGGTCCGTTCGATGGGCTGTTGCTCGGGCAACACTGCCAGCAGCTCCGGCCAGATGTAGCCGCTGAAACTCTCGGTCTCCACCGAGGTGAGGATGCTCGGTACGTTGAAGATCCTGGCGGCCTTGGCCAGGGCCACGGTGTTGTTCTTCAGGGCCTGGCGGTCGATCGATTGCACGCCGAAAGCCATCTGCGGCTGGTGGTCGATCAGGATCAGGGCCGAGTTGTTCGGGGTGAGCAATTCACGAATGGACATGGCGCGTTCCTTTTGCAGTCAGAGTGAGGGGCGAACATGACCGGCTGATGGCGCTGAAGACGCCCTGTGGGGCCGGCTTGGTGGTTAATCTAGGTTCTGGCTGAAACAGGAACAATTCCCTAAAATCGAGAATCATTGATTCTAAAACAGGGACAATCATGGATCGTATCGAATGCATGCGCGCCTTCGTCACCACTGTCGACGAAAGCGGTTTTGCCGCTGCGGCGCGGGCCATGGACGTGCCCCGCTCCAAGGTCAGCAAACAGATCCAGGCCCTGGAGGAAAGCCTCGGTGTGCAACTGCTGCAACGCACCACCCGCAGCCTGCACTTAACCGAGACCGGCGCCGAATACTACGAGTCCGCTCGCGAAGTGCTGGCAGCGGTGGACGAGGCCGAGCAGCGAGCCCGGGACGGTAGCGCCGAGCTGCGCGGAGTCTTGCGGGTCAATGCGCCGATGTCTTTCGGCCTGCGCCGGCTCGGGCCACTGGTGCCGCTGTTCCATGAATTGCATCCGCTGATCGAGTTGCAACTGGTGCTCAGCGACCAGCAAGTGGACCCGGTACGCGGCGGCTTCGACGTGACCCTGCGGATCGCCAGCCTGGCGGATTCCTCCCTGGTGGCCCGCCAATTGGCGCCGGTGCCACGGATCATGGTGGCCTCCCCCGCCTACCTGGAACGCGCCGGCGTGCCGCTCCAGCCCAAGGACCTGGTCAGCCACCGGTTTCTCGGCTACGGCTACCTGCAAAGTGGCGTCAGCCTGCAGTTGAGCCATGGCAGCGATACCCAGCGGGTGCATGTGACCGGCCCCCTGCATGCCAACAATGGCGACCTGCTGGCCCAGGCGGCGGAGGCTGGAATGGGGATCGCCCTGTTGCCGGACTTCATCGTCGAAGAGGCCCTGGAGACAGGACGCCTGGTGCCGGTGCTGTGCCAGTGGCAGGCGCCGCCCATCAGCATCAACGTGGTCTACCCTTCGGCCCGGCGAGTGCCGCAGAAGACCCGGGCCTTCATCGACTTCCTGGTGAGCCGGCTGGCCCAGCCCAGCGCCTGAACCGGACCAACGCACACCTGGCCGAGCCAGCACGCTCCTACACTCAAGGGAGATTCCTGATGCTAGTGCGGTCATCATGCAAATCTCTCCTCGACTGGCCCTCTCCAGCCTGCTGGGTGCCCTGGCCTACCTGAGCCTGGCGATCTGGGGCATGGGCGGTTTCGCCGCCTTCTTCGGCCATCCGCAGTTGACCCTGATCACCCTCGCCACCCTGCTGATGGTGGTCGCTTCGCTGTACAGCGAGGTCAACCTCAGCAGCGGCGAACAGGAAGACCGGGACAATCGCTGGGTGCTGCCGGTGTTCGGCCTGATCGGCCTGGCGAGCAGCTTCCTGCCGGCCTATTGCGATCGCCTGGAGCTCTGGACCTTCGGCGGCGAGGCCCTGCGCTGGCTCGGCGCACTGCTGTTCATCGCCGGTGGTGCCCTGCGCCTGTGGCCGGTGTTCATCCTCGGCCGACGCTTCAGCGGCTTGGTGGCGATCCAGCCCGATCACCACCTGGTGACCGACGGCCTGTATCGCCACTTGCGCAACCCCAGCTACCTCGGCTTGCTGATCAACGCGGTGGGTTGGGCCCTGGCCTTTCGTTCCGGGCTGGGGCTGTTGTTGGCGGTGCTGACCCTGGTGCCGCTGATTGCCCGGATCCACGCCGAGGAAGCGCTGCTACGCAAGCATTTCGGCCAGTCCTACGAGGACTACTGCGCCCGTAGCTGGCGCTTGTTGCCCGGCCTCTACTGAAATGCCGTAAAAAAAATTAGACATCTCTGCCACGACCAACGCCGCGCTCTAGCCCGGGACTTGGCAGCGGTTCCATGGCGGCTTGCCGGGGCTGACGAGCCCCACTCCCCCCTTACATTGGCCAAAGGATTCTTGCAGTATGGGTTCGCCTCGGGGCTTGCTGCCCCTGAGACCCCCGGAAGAATAAGCACAACGAACTCGACAGCGAGATCACCGGCCGATGTCCCTCACGAACCCGTACCACGGATTCGCCCGCCCCGCCCCCACGGCTTGCAGCCAGGGTCGCACGGGCATGGCCGTCGCACAGGGCTCGCTACCTGTTCGCCACCTTCGCCACTTCGCCCATCCCCCTCATGAGGTCCATGAGGGTCGCGCCGCCGTCATCGGTTATTACCTGCTGGACAGGTCCTGCCCATGAAGCTCCTGGTCAACCTGCCCATGGCCTTGTGCCGTTCCCGCCTGCGCCACTCCTCACGTCCTCCGGATCACTCGCTGCTGGCCTGATCGCACAACGTTGCGCATCACCCTCCAGATCTGTTTTGCGTCCCTGCGAACGCCCCATGCGTGGTGTCGTCGCAGGACCTGAAAACCTGTGCGCCCTGAAGGCGCAAGCGAGAACCCGCATGCATTTTGCCGCCCCCGAAGAGGCCCGTGATTTCCTGGCCGCCAACCCCGATATCGACATGATCGAGCTGTTCATCCTCGACGCCAACGGCGTGCCCCGAGGCAAGCTGCTGCACCGCGAGGAACTGCTGGCGGTGTATGAGAGCGGCCGCCCCCTGCCCAGCACCATCCTCGGCCTGACCCTCAATGGCGACGACGTGGAGAACTCCGGACTGGTGTGGGATGTGGGCGATATCGACTGCCGTGCCTACCCGCTGGCGGGCAGCCTGGTGCGCCTGCCCTGGCGCCAGATCCCCACCGCCGCGGTGCAAGTCAGCATGCACCCGCAGGAAGGCCAGCCGGCCAACATCGCCGACCCGCGCCACCTGTTGATCAAGGTCATCGACCGGCTCAAGGCCGACGGCTACCACCCGGTGATGGCCTGCGAACTGGAGTTCTACCTGCTGGACGCCCGGCGCGACGGCCATGGTCGCCCTCAACCGGCGCTGGATGCCGACGGCGGCCGACCGCGCACCACCCAGGTCTATGGCCTGCGTGAGCTGGAGCAGATCGAGCCCTTCCTCGCCGACCTCTATGCCGCCTGCAAGCTGCAGGGGATTCCGGCGCGCACGGCGATTTCCGAGTACGCCCCAGGCCAGGTGGAGATCACCCTGGAACATGGCGATGCCCTCGCCGCCATGGACCAGGCCGTGCGCTACAAGCGCCTGGTCAAGGCCGTGGCCCACCAGCATGGAATGCAGGCCACCTTCATGGCCAAGCCCTTCGACCACCTGGCCGGCACCGGCATGCACATGCACGTGAGCATCGCCGATGCCGCCGGCCACAACCTGTTCGCCGCCCAGGACCCGGCCGGCACCCCGCTGCTGCGCCATGCGGTGGGCGGCATGCTCGCCTCGCTGCTGGACTCGTTGCTGCTGTTCTGTCCCAACGCCAACTCCTACCGGCGCTTCCAGGCCAACAGCTATGCGCCGCTGGCCCCCACCTGGGGCGTCGACAACCGCACCGTGAGCCTGCGGGTTCCGGGCGGTCCGGCCAATAGCCGGCACATCGAACATCGCATTTGCGGCGCCGATGCCAACCCTTACCTGGCCGCCGCGGCGATCCTCGCCGCGGTCCATCGAGGCCTGGACGAACGACTCGACCCGGGTGATCCGGTGCAGGGCAACGGTTATGCCCAGGCCAAGGAACTGCTGCCCACCGACTGGCTGACCGCGCTCACCGCCCTGGAGCGCTCGACCTGGGCCCGCGAGGCCCTGGGCGACGAATTCCTCGGGGTGTACCTGGCGGTCAAGCGCGCCGAGTACCGCCAGTTCATGGCCGAGGTCGGCGAGCAGGACTGGCGCTGGTACCTGACCCAGGCCTGAGCCCCCCTGCTGGCAACCCGACTTGCTGACCGCTGCCTACCGGCAGCGGCCCGGTTCATTCTTTTGCGAGGAGTTCCCCCATGACCGCCGCCTTCGATCCGCGGACCCCGGCAGCCGAGCGCTGCCCCAGCTACTACAGCGCCACCCTCAACCAGGAAACCCGGTACCCGACCCTGCAAGGCAGCCAGCAGGTGGACGTGGTGATCATCGGTGGCGGCTTCACCGGCGTTGCCAGCGCCGTGGAGCTGGCCGAGCGCGGCCTGAAAGTGGCCATCGTCGAGAGCCACAAGATCGGCTGGGGCGCCAGCGGGCGCAACGGTGGCCAGGTCACCGGCAGCCTGTCCGGCGATGCCGCCATGCGCAAGCAGATGCGCCGCAGCCTGGGCGACGAGGTGGATGACTTCATCTGGCACCTGCGCTGGCGCGGGCACCAGATCATCCGCCAGCGGGTAGAGAAATACGCCATTGCCTGCGACCTCAAGCACGGCCACCTGCATGCCGCCTACAAGCCTGGGCACCTGGCCGAGTTGCGCGCCGCCTACGATGAAGCGGTGGAACGTGGCATGGGCGACGAGGTCAGCCTGCTGGACCGCGAACAGGTCCGCGGCCTGCTGGAAAGCGATCTCTACCACGGCGCGATCAAGAACACCCGCAACCTGCACCTGCACCCGCTGAACCTGTGCATCGGCGAGGCCCGTGCCGCCGAAAGCCTCGGCGCGCTGATCTTCGAACACAGCCCGGTGCTGGAGATCGTCCATGGCCCGCAGCCGGCGGTGGTCACCGCCCAGGGCCGCATCGAGGCCCGCCAGGTGCTGCTGGCCGGCGACGTCTACCACAAACTCGAGCCCGGGCAACTCAAGGGCAAGATCTTCCCGGCCATGGGCGGCATCGTCACCACCGAACCCCTGGGCGACCTGGCCCGGCGCCTGAACCCCGAGGACCTGGCGGTGTACGACTGCCGCTTCGTCCTCGACTACTACCGGATGACCGCCGACGGCCGCCTGCTGTTCGGCGGCGGCGCCAACTACAGCGGCAAGGATTCGCGGGATATCGCCGGCGAACTGCGACCGTGCATCGAGCGTACCTTCCCGGCGCTCAAGGGCGTGGCCATCGACTTCCAGTGGAGCTGTGCCATGGGCATCGTGATCAACCGCATTCCGCAACTGGGCAAGCTCTCGGACAAC
Organism: Pseudomonas sp. KCJK8993; assembly: GCF_046230915.1. Classification (NCBI taxonomy): domain Bacteria; kingdom Pseudomonadati; phylum Pseudomonadota; class Gammaproteobacteria; order Pseudomonadales; family Pseudomonadaceae; genus Pseudomonas; species Pseudomonas sp. KCJK8993. The sequence continues at coordinate 9,009 of NZ_JBJJLO010000088.1, read as the reverse complement.
GTCTGGTACTGCCAGGGCTACTCCGGGCATGGCGTGGCCACCAGCCACATCATGGGCGAGATCATGGCCGAAGCCCTGACCGGCCACCTGGGCCGCTATGACACCTTCGCCGCCTGCCAGCACATCCGCGTGCCGTTCGGCGACCAGCTGGGCAACCCGATGCTGGCCGCCGGCATGTGGTACTACCAGATGCTGGAAAAACTGCGCTGAAGCCAGTTGGAGGGCATGCTAGATTCGCCCTCCAGCCACTACGGCACACACCCTGGAGAGAGACCAGCATGAGCGCAGAGATGTACCAGGGCGGCTGCCTGTGCGGGCAGATTCGCTTCCAAGCCCAGGGGCCTGCCGCCAATCCCCATACCTGCTCGTGCAAGCTGTGCCAGCGCCATAGCGGCGCCTTGACCCTGGCCTGGGTCGAGTTCCCCCGCGAGCGAGTGCGCTGGACGGGCCCGGGCGGCGCCCCTAGTACGTTCAGGTCGTCGGACTATTCCAGCCGGGCGTTCTGCGCCCAGTGCGGCAGCTCCCTGGGCGCCATCACGACGCACCCACGGTCGCCCTCCTGCTGGGGACGTTCGACAGCAACAACCGCAAGGCCCTGATGCCCACCCACCACTCCTACAAGAGCCAGCGACCGCGCTGGTGGCACGCCGGAGAAACGCCATGAACCCAGGCAGCGGCCACGAAAAACTGGCGACGAATATCTGGACCTGGTACGGCCAGGACCGGTACCGCTGGCTCATCCTCCTGGGCGAACTGGGACCGGCCCTGGAGTTCCTGGCCATGGATGCGGACCGGCAACGGGTGGAGATCGGTTGCTGTGCGGAATGCAACCTGTGGTCCGATCAGCTGGATTACCTGGAGCGTTTCGTGCGGGATTTCCCGGCGCGGCTGGACCCGGCCCTGCACCAGCACCTGCAAGCCTTGCTGACGGCCTGTGAAGGGCTGAGCCCGGAAGCCTACGGCATGACCCTGGAGGACAATGGTTTCGAACACCGGCAATGGCAGCCATTGCGCCAGGCGGCCCAGCAAGCGCTGGAGGACCTGGGCTGGCCCGAGGCAAGGGAGCACATGCCCGGGCTGGTCGCCGATTGCCGTGCGGCCCTGGACAAGTGGCGCGATGGTTGAAACCGCCTGTAGCCGCTGCCGCAGGCTGCGCATGGCTCGGCACGAGCCACATCTGGGATATCCGCGATTGGCCTGATGTACCCATCGCCAGGCTTGGCGGGCGCTGCGCACCCGGTCGCAGTCTCGCCCGCTCGACAGCGGCTACAGAGGCTGGGTACGCGGAGCCGGAGTGCGGGGCAAGGCGCGCTTGTGGGCGGTGCGCTGATAGGCGTTTTCGATCAGTTGGCGCACGGTGTCGGATACCGGCTGGCCCATCAGGTAGGCGTCGATTTCCTCGTAGCTGCAACCATAAGCGTCCTCGTCGAGCTTGCCCGGCGCCAGTTCCTCCAGGTCGGCAGTGGGCGCCTTGCGCACCAGGTGCCCGGGGGCGCCAAGGGCATCGGCCAGCAGCCGCACCTGGGTCTTGGTCAGGCTCGACAACGGCGCCAGGTCGCAAGCGCCGTCGCCGTACTTGGTGAAGAAACCCATCAACGCCTCGGCGCCATGATCGGTGCCCACCACCAGGCCATTGCTCAGGTTGGCCACCGCGTACTGGGCCAGCATCCGGGCCCGGGCCTTGACATTGCCCTTGGTGAAATCCGTGAGGGCCGCCGAAGGTTGCAGGCCGTCGAGCTGCACCTCACGCATCAGGCCATCGACGCTGTCGGCGATATTGCAGGTGCTGATCTCATCGGGACGGATGAACGCCAGGGACGCCTGGGCGTCCTGTTCATCCGCCTGGTGGCGATACGGCAGGCGCATGGCGATGAAACGCACCTCATGGCCGGCCTCGCGCATCTGCTCCACCGCCAGTTGGCACAGGCGCCCGGCCACCAGGGAATCAACGCCGCCGCTGATGCCCAGCACCAGGCTGTGGCAACCGGAGTCACCCAGGACCTGCTGGATGAATGCCACGCGGCGGGCAATCTCGGCAGGCTCGCCACCAGCGACCAGTTGCCGGTCGATGCCCAGTTCCCGGGCGATACGTTCTTGGGTCGGATGGGTCATGTCAGGCCTCCAGGGGCGAGTGGGCAAGATCGACGTTGAATACCTGCGCCGCATAGCGAAGGAAGGAGGGGTCTTCACAGACGTTCTTCACCGGGTCGTCGGAGAACTTCACCACCGGCTCGCCATGCACCCGCACCAGCTTCATCACGATGCTCAGCGGCTCCACGCCCTCCACATCGCAGGCCAGGCTGGTGCCCATGCCAAAACCGAAGCGAGCCTGGCCGCGCACATGACGCAGGATCGGCAGGCATTTCTCGAAGTTCAGGCCATCGGAGAACATCAGGTCCTTGCTCCGCGGATCGATGCCCAGTTCCCGGTAGCGGGCCAGGACCTTGTCGGCCCAGGCCAGCGGGTCACCGGAATCCTGGCGCAGGCCGTCATACAGCTTGGCGAAATACAGGTCGAAGTCCTTGAGGAAGAAGTCGGTGCTGATGCAGTCGGTCAAGGCAATGCCCAGGCGTCCGCGATATTCATGCACCCAGTTCTCCAGCGCGGCGTTCTGGCTTTCCCGCAGCCGTCCCAGTTGCTGGTGCACCATCAGCCACTGGTGGGCCATGGTGCCGATCAGCGGCAGGTCGAACTCGTAGGCCAGGTGCGCATTGCTGGTGCCGACGAACACCCCGGGAAAATCACTGTGCATGATCTTCACCACTTCACGCTGGGCCTTGAACGACAGGCGCCGGCGGGTGGAGAAGTCCGAGACCCGCAGCTCGGCCAGCTCTTCGCGGCTGGCGTTTTTCTCCAGCCATTCGAACTTCTGGTAGAGCCGGCGGGTGACGTCCGCCAGTTCGACATCCGGGTATTTGTCGCGATTGCGCAGCTCGCTGACCATCGCCAGCACCGGTTGCTCGAACATGATGCAGTGCAACATCGGGCCACGGACGCGGATGCTCAACTGACCATCGATGGCGGCCACATGGATGTAGCGCAGGTTGAAGCGGAACAGCCCGAGGAACTGTTCGAAATCAGGGGTCAGGTATTCGCGAAAACGCTTGTTGAACAAAAAGCGCTGCTCGCCTTCGCGCATCTGCAGATCGGCCAGTTTCTCCAGCTCCTGGCGGATCTCGGGGATCAGGTGCACCAGGGACTCCTTGGAGCGAACGATGAACTGGTACTCGACCTCGACATTGGGGTGCTGGTGCAGCACCGCCTGCATCATGGTGAAGGTGTAGTAGTCGGTGTCCAGCAGGCTCTGGATCACGCCGTTGTCGCGGTCAAATGCACTTTCCATGGTGACTCCTCAAACGCTGGCCAGGCTGGCGGTTTCTTCGCGGGTCGCGGCTATCGCGATACCGGCTTGCTGCATGTCGGCGATGGCCTGGGTGGCGCCCTCGGCGCTGATGGCCCGGCACGCAGGCAGGTGGATGATCACCTTGAAACCGGCGGCGGCCAGTTGCAGGGCGGTGGTCTTGACGCAGAAGTCCAGGGCCAGGCCGCCAACGATGACCCGTTGCACGCCCTGGCTCTTGAGGTACTCGATGACCCCGGTGGACAGCTTGCCGTGCAGGTCGTGGTAGCAGGCGCCATAGGGGTGCAGGTCCGGCTCCACGCCCTTCCATACGAAGTAGTCGTAGTCATAGGGGCTGGGCAATTCGTCCAGCAGGGTGAAGCCCTCGGTGCCTGGAACGCAGTGGCTGACCCAGGTCAGGTCGGCGTGTTCCAGGCCGGTGGGCTGGAGCATCTGCGCGTGCCCGGCCACCACCCAGGGCGCCTGGGGACTGTGGGCGTCCTTGCTGCCAACGCGCAGGCTGGCCAGGGTCGCCATGAAGTTGAGCTCGCCACCGATGCGGTCGCCCTCGGCCACCGGCAACTCGTCCGGGCACATTGGGGTGAAGCTCTTTTGCGCATCGACATCGAAAGAAGCGGTCTTCATCGTTTGGCTGTTCATGCTGGGTCTCTCCTCTGCATGGAGCACAAAGTACACGTCATGTACTTTTATGACAATCCCCCCTGCTTCAGTTTTTTTCAGTCTCGCCAAATCGATGATAAGTTTAATGACAGCCTCAAACAGCAGTTGCAGCAGGACAAAGCGGTGCTAAAGTACACGTCGTGTACCTATTGAGGATAAACCGATGTTCGAACTGGCCCTGTATGGCGGCGCTTTCAATCCGCCCCACGCCGGACATGCCCAAGTGATGCTCGAGGCCGCGCGCCACGCCCGGCGCGTCCTGGTGGTGCCCAGCTTCCGCCACCCCGATGGCAAGCGCATGACCGATTTCGAGCAACGCGCGCTCTGGTTGCAGGCCATCACCACGCACCTGCAAGCACAATGCCCGGCCGAGCTGGCGGTGAGCCGCCTGGAGCGAACACTGGCGCTGGCCGATCCCGGCCCGGTGTACAGCATCACCCTGCTCGAGCGCCTGGCCGACGACCTGGCCCTGGAGGGCAAGCGCATCGCCCTGGTGGTCGGTGAGGATGTGGCGCGGCAGTTGCCCAGGTTCCATCGCGGCCAGGAGTTGCTGCAGCGCTTTTCCATCCTGCGCATCGAGGAACAGCCCGGCGTGCGCAGCACCGTCCTGCGCCAATGCCTGGCTCGTGGCGAAACACCACCCAGCCAGTGGCTGGCTCCGGGGATGAATCCGCTAAACTATGGCCTCTACGCCGTCCACGGAAGTTGATATGCACGACCGCCCCACCCTCGCCAACGCCTACCTGCACACCATCGACCTGTGCCTGTTGCGCTACAACCGTGACAGCGGCGAACTGGACATCCTCCTGCACCAGCGGGACAGCGAGCCCTTCGCCGGGCACTGGGCACTGCCCGGGATCGTGGTCAACGGCGATGTCGAGGACCGCAGCCTGAACGACGCAGTGGAACGCTTGCGCCGCTCGAGCAAGGTGGACATGCCCCTGGCCTGGCTGGAACAGGTGGGCACGGTGGGCGATGCCTTTCGCGATCCGCGCTGCTGGTCGTCCTCGACCTTCTACCTGGGGATCGCCAGCGAACCCGTGCAGCCTGGCCCGCAGCAAGGTTTCTTCGGCTTGCGGCAGGTGGCCAGCGGCGCCTTCAAGCTGCCCTTCGACCACAACAGCCTGGTGGCCCAGGCCCATGAACGGCTGCTGTCCAAGTCCCTGTACAGTAGCCTGCCGCTGATGTTCCTCGGCAACGAATTCAGTGCCCCCGAGGCCGTGGCGATCTTTTCCACCGTGCTGCAGCGCCCGGTGCTCAAGACCAGCATCCGCCAACGCCTGCTGAAGATGAGCGAAGCCGGCTACCTGCGCGACACCGGGCGCAAAAAGAGCGGCGATGGCGGCCGCCCCCAGGCGACCCTGGACAACCTCAAACCCGAGCAGGTGTACCTGTTCGATCGCTGCTTCCTGGAGTGACCCACATGAGTTCGAACCCCGATAACCAGTGCCTGCTGCAAACCCCCTATTTCAGGGTGGTCCGTGAGCAGGGCTACTTCATCATCAAGGAGGCCCAGGCAGTGAACGGCGTGGTCGCCGTACCGACCCTGGCCGATGGCCGGCTGATGCTGGTCGACCTCAGGCGCCGGGCCATCGGCGGCCAGTCCATCGAGTTTCCACGGGGGGCCATCGATGCCGGCGAAAGCCCCTGCGACGCCGCCGCCCGCGAGTTGCTGGAGGAAACCGGCTGGCAGGCATCGCAGGTGCGCCAGCTGGGACTGCTGCACAGCAATACCTCGCTGATCGCCAGTGCCGTTGCCGTGTGCCAGGTGGAAATCGCCGAGCAGCAGGCCGGCGCCACCGATGGCGAAGTGGACAAGGTGCTGTGGGTCAGCCGCCAGGAACTGCTGGCGATGATCGCCGCCGGGCGCATCACCGACGGCCATACCCTGTCGGCGGCGATGATGCTGCTGGCCCACGAGGCGAGCTAGGGCCGCCCCCACTTCTCCAGGGCGAACTCGACGAAACTGCGCAGCTTGGGCAACCGGTAGCGGTCCTGGGCATAGAGCAGGTGCATCGCCCGCAGCGGCAGCTGGTAGTCCTGCAACACGGCCACCAGCCGCCCCTGGCGCAAGTCTTCCTCCACCAGCGCATCGGGCATCATCACGATCCCCAACCCGCCCCGCGCCGCGCGATGCAGGCCGGAGGAGGTGTTGGCCAGCAATGAACCGGACACGGGTATCAGCACATCCCCCTCGGGCCCGTGCAAGGGCCACTGGGTCGCGGTGGAACTCCACTCGTCTCCCGCCGGAAAGGCGAAGGCCAGGCAGTTGTGCTGCGCCAGGTCCTCGGGCACCTGCGGCGTGCCATGGCGTTCCAGGTATTGCGGGGCGGCGCAGATGGTCAGGGTGTAGTCCTGCAGCGGCCGGGCGATCAGCGCGTTGGTGTCCAGGTTACCCAGGCGGATGGCCACGTCGAAGGCCCCGTCGGTGAGGTCGAAGCGCTGGTTGGCCAGGTTCAGCTCAACCTTGACCTCGGGGCAGCGCTGGCGGAATTCACTCAGGGCCGGCGCCAGGCGCTCGGTGCCGAACGTCACCGGCGCGGTGATGCGCAAGGTCCCGGACGGCGTGCCCTGGGCCTGCTCCGCCAAGTGCTCGGAGTCGGCCACCAGGCCCAGCACCGCCAGGCAACGCTGGTAGTACTCGGTGCCGAACTCGGTCGGTCGCTGGCGGCGGGTGGTGCGGTGGAGCAGGCGCACCCCCAGGCGTTGCTCCAGGGCCCGCAGGTGATTGCCCACCATGGTGGTGGACAGGCCGCACTCCCGGGCGGCAGCGGTCATGTTCCCCGCTTCCACCACCTTGACGTACACCGACATCGCCTGGAACAGATCCATTATCAAGTCCCGCTTCAAGATCATTAAAGATCTACCGAGTTTATCTAGCCTGACTGGCTAACGATACTGGCGACACCCCCACCCGTGATGGAAGTGAACCGCCATGAGCGCCGCCTTGATGAGTACCTACCAGCCTTTGTCCCTGAACTTCAGCAAGGGCCTGGGCACCCGCCTCTGGGACCAGGCCGGCCGCGAGTACCTGGACGCCATCGCCGGCGTGGCCGTGACCGGTGTCGGCCATTCCCACCCGCGCCTGGTCAGCGCCATCAGCGAGCAGGCCGGACTGCTGCTGCATACCTCCAACCTGTACAGCATCGACTGGCAGCAGCGACTGGCCGGCCGGCTGACGGCGCTGGCCGGCATGGACCGGGCGTTCTTCAACAACTCCGGAGCCGAGGCCAACGAGACCGCGCTGAAGCTGGCGCGCCTGCATGGTTGGTACAAGGGCATCGAGCAACCGCTGGTGGTGGTGATGGAGAACGCCTTCCACGGCCGCACCCTGGGCACCCTGTCGGCCAGCGACGGGCCGGCGGTACGCCTGGGCTACGGACAACTGCCCGGGGATTACCTCAAGGTGCCCTTCGGTGACCTGGCGGCCCTGGAACAGGCGGCCAGCCGCCATGGCGCACGCATCTGCGCGGTGCTGCTGGAACCGATCCAGGGCGAAAGCGGCATCCAGCTGGCACCAGCGGGTTACCTGAAGGCGCTGCGCGAGCTGTGCTCCCGGCGCAACTGGCTGTTGATGCTCGACGAGATCCAGAGCGGTATCGGTCGCACCGGCCGCTGGTTCGCCTGCCAGCACGAAGGCGTGGTGCCGGACGTGATGACCCTGGCCAAGGGCCTGGGCAACGGCATTCCCATCGGCGCTTGCCTGGCCCGGGGCAAGGCCGCGCAGCTGTTCACCCCCGGCAGCCATGGCAGCACCTTCGGCGGCAATCCCCTGGCCTGCCGGGTGGCCTGCACGGTCTTGGAGATCATCGAGGAACAGGGCCTGCTGGCCAACGCCGAACGCCAGGGAGCGTTGCTGCTCAAGCTGTTGCGCGAGGAACTGTCGGGGCATCGGCAGGTGCTGGAGATTCGTGGCCTGGGCTTGATGATTGGCATCGAACTGCGGCATCCGGCGCCGGACCTGGTGCAGGCTGCCGCCCGGGATCATGGGCTGCTGATCAACGTCACCCGGGGCAAGACCATCCGCCTGCTACCACCGCTGGTGATCGATGAGGACGAGGTACGGACGATCGTCCAGGCATTGCGCCAGTTGCTGGATCGCCCTTGAGCGCCTGCGGGAAACATCCCGCTGCGCGGAGCAATGCCGGGGGCTAGCGCAGCCAGCTCCCGGCAGCTCCCGAAAGCATGCTCAGTCGTCCAGGGCCTGGGGCGCCGCCGCGGGCTTGGCCTGCTTGCCGGCCTTGGCATTGGCCGGCTTGGCCTGGGGTTCCGGCGCCGGGGCCGGGGCGGCCGCCTGCTTCTCGGCCGCCGGCAATTGGTCGATGGCGCTGAACACGTCCTTGAGTTCGATGGCCCCGGAATGCTCCAGTTTCTTCTCCCCATCCTTGCCCACCAGGATCACCTTGGTCTGGGCGCCGGCACCCAGCTTGAGGCTGCGGATCAGGGCCATGGTGGATTGCGGGTCGATGTCCTTGCCATCGCGCTGGCCGATGGTATTGAGCACCGTGTACAGGACCATGTTGCGCTCGTTGAAGGCCTGGCGATTGGCCGGTTCCTCCAGGGACTTCTTCAAGCTCACCAGGGTCGGGTCGACGCTGCTGGGGGCGATCACGATCAATGGCCGTGATTTGCCCAGGTCCTGGGTCAGTGGGCCATCGTTGTCGGCAGCCAGGACGGGGCCTGCGACAGCGAGCAGAGTTGCGAGGGTCAATGACCGAATGAACATGCGTCTCTCCTTATATTTTCCACGCAGTAATGATTGCGCATTGCGGGAAAAGGTCCAGGCCGCTACTCAAAATCTGATATTTTTTTGGCCGCTCGCCCACGCTTGCCTACAGGCTTCCCACGGGTCGCGCAAATCAAGGAACCCGGCGATCCGGCAAGCCCCTGGAGCCAGGCTGCGCGGTTAGTTCTTGTTGCATATTGGCAGGCTGGTGGTGACAGGGAAGCCACTCGGCCCATTAACTTTCATGCTCCACACCTGACCG
>NZ_JBJJLO010000087.1:0-28267 GCF_046230915.1 Pseudomonas sp. KCJK8993 | reverse complement strand
ACCGGCCAGGCGGATTTCCTGGTGCACCTGCGTAACCGGCGCCTGTCGGCCAGTGGCCAGCTGTTCCATGACTGGCTGGTGGCCCACGGCGCCGAATGAGGGTCAGGCCCGGGGCACGCTGAAACGGAACTCGCTGCCCTTGCCCACCTCGCTGTAGGCCCGGATCGTGCCGCCGTGGGCCTGGACGATACCCTGGGTGATGTACAGCCCCAGGCCGGTGCCATTGGGGTTGCCTTCCTTCATGGTCCAGTAGCGGTCGAAGATGAACGGCAGCTGGTCGGCGGGGATGCCTTCCCCCGAGTCGCGGACGCTGAATACGATCTGCTCGCCGTCGGACATCGCCACCACCCCGACTTTGCCTTGCTTGGGGGTGAACTTGATGGCGTTGCCCACCAGGTTCGACAGCACCTGGAACAGCCGCTCGGGGTCGGCGTGGATGGTCAGGTCCGGTTCGGCGTGGAAACTGATATCGATGGACTTGTCCAGGGCCAGGGGCGCCAGCAGCGAATAGGCTTCTTCGAAGATCTGCGCGACATCCAGCGGCTGGGGAGCGATGCGGTAGCGCCCGGCCTCGATCTTCGAGGTGTCCAGCAGGTCCTCCAGCAGGATGTTCATGCGGCTGGCGGCCTGTTGCATGGTGTCGATGGCCGAGGAGATGCGCCGCGAGGTGTGCGGGCCGTCGGAGCTGAAGGCCTTCTGCATCATGCCGCAGAGCATGGAGATCACGGTCATGGGGTTGCGCAGGTCGTGGGACACCACCGCCACCAGCTCGTCCCGGGCGTGCACTGCCTGTTGTTCGCGCAGCACCTGGCGCGCCAGGTCGTGCTCCAGGGCCGAGCGGCGCAGGTCGTTGGCGGCGAAGCGGTCGCCGTGGCTCCACTTGTTGGAGATCCCGGCCATTTCCACCTTCCAGATCTCGAACGAAGTGCGCGGTCGCAGGCGCAGGCCGGCGTCGGAGTTCTCCAGGTCCAGGGGCTTTTGCGGATTGCCGCTCCAGTTGATGTTTTCCTTCACCTCGGGCCGGAACCACAGCACGCCGTTATCCACAGGCTTGGGCAGGCTCATGGCCAGGACACCGCTGGCCACCTGTTGATAACTGGCCGCCGGCGGGTAGACGCTGGCCAGGTGGTGAGTGGCGAATACCGGCTGCCCGGATTCTTGCAACCAGTGGTGCAGGGCGCGGATTTCGGCTTCCCCCGGGCAGTTGCCGAAGCAGTGCAACTGGCGATCCTCGATGATCGCCACGCCGCTGGCCCGGGTCAGTTCCAGCAATTGCCCGGGCTCCTGGGCCAGGCCCTCGAACACGCTGCCGCATGCGAGTGCCATGGCCTGGTTGAGGCTGGCCAGGGTGGCGAGCTTTTCCTCGCGCTGGCGGCTGGCCTCCAGGGCTTCCATGGCGCTGATTTGCAATGACAGTACCTGGCCGATGGTCTGGCAGGCGATGCGCAACTCGTGGGGGACCAGCAGTGGCTGGCGGTTGCCGCAACTGATCAGGCCCCAGAGCTGATCGTCCTTGAGCAAGGAGATGCTCATGGACGACAGCACGCCCATGTTCTTCATGTACTGGCAGTGGATCGGCGACACGCTGCGCAGGGTGGCGAAGCTCAGGTCCAGGGCCTGGCCGTTGTCCGGGCGCAAGGTCGGCACCAGCGGCACCGGCTGGTAGTCGGCATCGGGGATGATCCGCAGCCAGTTGCTGCGGTACAGCTCGCGGGCCTGTTGGGGAATGTCCGAGGCGGGGAAGAACAGGCCGTTGAACACTTCCATGGTCGGCCGCGTGGCCTCGGCGATCACCTGGCCATGGCCCTCTTCTTCGAAGCGATAGATCAGCACCCGGTCGTAGCCGGTCATGGCCTGGATCTCGCTGACGCTGATGGCGTACAGCTCCTGCAGGGTCTTGGCGGTCTGCAGGCGGCGCAGCAGGCGCCCGAGGGTGTCGGTGCGCGGCTTGAGTTCCGGGGGCTGGGGCTGGTCGAGCTGCAGTTCCAGTTCCAGGATCAGTACGCCCTGGTGCCGGTGCAGCAAGGCTTCGAAGCGCCTGCCATGGAGCTCCAGGTACAGCGGCGGGGCATCGAGCAAGCGCTCCAGTTGCAGCAGCTGGCCAAGGCTCTGGGTGTGTTCGGTGCCCAGGAGGCTGTCCAGTGGCTGTTCGAGGACCTGCTCGGCGCGCTGGCCCAGCAGGGTCTCGACGTTGGCGCTGACCTGGCGGATGCGCAGCCCTGGCTCGTCCAGGGTCAGCAGGACGCCATGGGGCTGGATCGCGCCCGGGGAGCGGATGGGTTCGTTGGCGCAATTGGCCAGCAACTGCTCGAAGGCCTGGGAATCCTGGGGGGTCATAGCAGCACCTCGCGGTTGTCGAGCCAGTGCTCGAAACAGGCAAATGTGGATTGCGCGGCGCCGACCACTTGCTGGCGGGCGCTGGTGTGGCTGGGCATGCGGCCCAGGTAGCCGAGGAAATCCTTCCAGCGCCGGCCGGTGAGGGCGCCGTAGACGTCGAGGAAGGCCCCGCCGTTGCCGGCATCCAGCGCCAGGCGCCGGGCCATTTCGCGGCGCAGGATCTGCCCGCCCAGGGTCGCGCCTTCCAGCACGTAGAGCGTGCCCACGCAGGCACCCGGAGTGTCCAGTCGGGGCAGCGCCGGGCAGCGTGGCAGGTGGTCGATCTCGGCCTGGCTCAGGCCCAGGGCCAGCAAGTCGCCGTGCAGCGCTGGAGTCTTGCGCCGCAGTTGCGGCTCATAACCGGCCGGAATCAGCCCGCCTTGCTCCAGGGCCGCCTCCAGGGGCCGGTAGAACCCGTAGTAGGCCTGGATCAGGCGTTGGTACCAGGCTGCATCTAGTTGTTCGGAGAAAAAGGGCAAGCGTTGTTCCAGGGCCAGGTGCAGGGTCGCGGTGCCGGCGCGCAGGTCCTGGAGCAGGGGGGGAACGGCAGTGTCTTGATGCGGTTGGGGCATTCAGGGGTCCGGGAGGCGCTGCGGTAGGTGGATGCGCCATGGGCGTCATCGAGCACCGGGACCAGGTTGCGGTCCCTGCAATCGCGCCATCGCACGGAAAAGAACAGGAACGTCACTTTACCTGTGGTTTGAGGAGCGGCGCAGGTTTTTCGTCGCTCCGGCAAACGTTCAAGGCTAGTCGATCGCCGGCCTACCGCAGCTCTGACTCCGACAGCACGGCATTGATTCCCCTGGCCGGCTGTCGGGCTGGGTCAGATCCAGACGTCGTTCAAGGCGGTGCGTGCGCCGCCCTGGTCACCGGTATTGAGTACGCCACGGGGTTCGATCAGCAGCAGCTTGACCTCCTGTTCCGACCAGGGCTTGTGCTCCACGCCCCGGGGCACGACGAACATCTCGCCGCTGGCGATGGACACCCGGCCGTCACGGAAGTCGATGTGCAGCAGGCCGTCGAGGACGATGAAGGTTTCGTCGGTCTCGGCGTGGGAGTGCCAGACGAATTCGCCTTGCAGCCTGGAGATCTTGAACTGGTAGTCGTTCATCTCGGCGATCACCTTGGGGGTCCACTGTTCGCTGAACAGGCCGAGCTTCTGGGCGAAGTTGATGCTCTGGTAGGGGCGTTGCACGGTGCTGCCGGCGGGATTGTCCATGGGGACTCCATATCGTTGGTGAATGAGCGCCCAGGGTAGGCGACCACCGGCTGTGGATTCTTGAACGATTGTGCGTGGCTCAGCGACCGAGCATCTTCAGCCAGCGTGCCGGCGGCAGGCCATAGGCCTGGCGGAACTGGCGGGTCATGTGGCTCTGGTCGGCGAAGCCGGCAGCCAGCGCCGCGCTGGCCAGGGGCTGGCCCTGCACCAGCAGCGCCCGTACCAGGTCCAGGCGACGCATGCTCAGGTAACGATAGGGGCTGGTGCCGAACAGCAGGCGAAAATCCCGGGACAGGCTCCAGCGATCGCGCTGGCTGTGGGTGGCCAGCTCGTCGAGGGTCAGGGGGCGGTCCAGGGCACTGTGGATGTATTCCCGGGCGCGTTCGGCGGCCTGGTAGTCGAAGCGCTGCCGGGGCGCCGCGACCCCGGATACCCGGTTGAGCGCATGGGCCAGGTCGAACAGGGCGTCTTGTTGCTCCAGTGGGTCCAGGGGGCTCTGGACATTGCGCAGCAGTGCCTGGGTGGCGGCGAACAGGCGTGGGTCGGCGGACAGGCCGCCTGCGATGAAGGGCAGGGGCTGGCCGCCGAGGATCTGCTGGATCAACGCCGGCTCGATGTACAGCATGCGGTAGTGAAAGCCATCCTGGGTCCCGGCCTCGCCATCGTGGGCTTCGTCGGGGTGCAGGACCATGGTTCCGCCCGGCAGGCTATGGCGCCAGCCGCCGCGGTACTGGAAGCTCTGTACCCCGTGCAGGGTGCGGCCGATGGCGTAGGTGTCGTGGCGATGCATGTCGTAGCCATGGCCAGCGAAGTAGGCCTCGATGCGCTCCAGGCCCTGGGCGGGCGGTGCGCGGTGAACCCAGTCGGTGATGATCGGTCCGGCCATGGGGCAATCCAGGAGCAGGTAGCTGAAGCCGGCACGTTAACCCGAGGCCGTACCGGCTGTCTTGCCCGGTCCATCACGCGCTGTCGAGTAATGCCTGCAGGCCCAGGTGGCCGAACTCGATGGGGACCTTGGTGTAGAACAGCGCGAAGTCTTCCCGGGCCAGGCGTTCGAACAGTTGCCGGGCCTCTGCTTCGCTGATGGCCAGGCGGATTTCCAGGGGCTGGTCGGCCAGGTCGAAAAAATGCACCGAATGCAGTTGCCGGGAATGGCCGAATCCTTCGACGGCGCTGGAAAGGGTGGCGCCCTGCAAGCCCATTTCACGGGCCAGGTCGATGATCCAGTCGCCGAGCATCCGGCCGTGGTAACGCCGGTTCTGCTGGGTGAAGAAGGTCACCAGGTAGCCTTGCATGATTGCCCTCCCACGACGTGGCAGCCCGTTAATTGAGCATAGCTGGCGGCCCGCTCGGTGGTTGCCTGGGCGCAATGAGTGGAGTAGTTTCCACCTCCTCGCTACAGGCTCATGCGGCAGCGTTTGGGCCCCATGACGCGAACCTCGACCAGGACGCTACGTCCCGCAGGAGACCGAACATGGCAGTGACCTTCCGCCCGGCAGTGGACGCCGATATCCCGCGTATCTGCAGCTTTGTGCGCAATGCCCAGGAGCTGTTCTTCTTTTTTCCCGCCGCCACCTGGCCCTTGACCCCTGAACAGTTGCGCGACGCCATCGCCCGGCGCAGCGACTCCACGGTGATCGAGCGTGACGGGCGGGTAGTGGGGTTCGCCAATTTCTATCGCTGGGAGCAGGGTGGCCCCTGCTCCATCGGCAACGTGATCGTCGATCCGGATGCGCGCGGCGTCGGGCTGGGTGCGCAATTGATCGGGCAGATGATCTATCTGGCCCGCAGCCGGCACCAGGCCAGCGATGTGACCCTGTCCTGCTTCAACAGCAATGTGGCAGGGTTGTTGTTCTATCCGAAGCTGGGGTTCGTGCCCTACGCCATCGAGGAACGCAGGGACAAGCAACAGGAGCGGGTGGCGCTGATCCACCTGCGCTACAGCCCGAGCTGAGGCCGGGAATCTTCTTTCAAGACGGAAGCCATTCATGAGCAAGCTGCGGGTCGGGATTATCTTTGGTGGCCGTTCGGCCGAGCATGAAGTGTCGCTGCAATCGGCACGCAACATCGTCGATGCCCTGGACCGCTCGCGTTTCGAACCGGTGCTGATCGGTATCGACAAGCAGGGCCACTGGCACCTCAACGATACCTCGAACTTCCTGATCAACCAGGAGAACCCGGCGCTGATCGCCCTCAACCAGTCCAACCGCGAGCTGGCGGTGGTGCCGGGCAAGGCCAGCGGGCAACTGGTGGAGACCTCCGGCCGGGAGCTGTTGGGACATGTCGATGTGATCTTCCCCATCGTCCACGGCACCCTGGGCGAAGACGGTTGCCTGCAGGGCCTGTTGCGCATGGCCGACTTGCCCTTCGTCGGCTCCGACGTGCTGGGCTCGGCGGTGTGCATGGACAAGGACATCAGCAAGCGCCTGTTGCGCGATGCCGGCCTTGCGGTGACGCCCTTCGTCACCCTGACCCGTGCCAACCGGGGGCGCCATGACTTTGCCCAGGTCCGGGCGGCGCTTGGCCTGCCGTTGTTCGTCAAGCCGGCCAACCAGGGCTCGTCGGTGGGGGTGAGCAAGGTCGAGGACGAGGCCCAGTACCAGGCCGCGGTAGAGCTGGCCCTGGGGTTCGACCACAAGGTGCTGGTGGAGTCGGCGGTGCGTGGCCGGGAGATCGAGTGCGCGGTACTGGGCAACGACCAGCCCATCGCCAGTGGCTGTGGCGAGATCGTGGTCGGCAGCGGTTTCTACTCCTATGACAGCAAGTACATCGACGAGCAGGCGGCCCAGGTGGTGGTGCCGGCGGCCATCGGCCACGAAGCCAGCGAGCGGATTCGCGCCCTGGCCATCGAGGCCTTCCAGGTGTTGGGTTGTTCCGGGCTGGCGCGGGTCGATGTGTTTCTCACCGACAGTGGCCAGGTGTTGATCAACGAGATCAACTCCTTGCCGGGGTTCACGCGCATCAGCATGTATCCCAAGCTGTGGCAGGCCGCGGGCATGAGCTACAGCGAACTGGTCAGCCGGCTGATCGAGCTGGCCTTGCAACGGCACGGCGAGCGGCAGGCGTTGAAAATCACCCGCTGAAGCGGATCACAACCTTGATCGGGACACTACGGATGAGTCCAGCATCGGTTTATCTTTTTTCCTACGGCACCCTGCAGGACAAGGCCGTGCAACTGGCCAACTTCGGCCGCGAACTGGAGGGTCGCCATGACGCCATGCTCGGTTACGACCAGCACTGGGTGGAAATCACCGACCCGCAAGTGCTGGCCAGTAGCGGCAAGACCCATCACCCGATCCTGCGTCCGGGGACAGCGGACAGCGCACCGATCCCCGGCATGGTGTTTCGCATCACTGCCGAGGAACTGGCGGCCGCCGACCGCTATGAAGTCTCGGACTACAAGCGAGTCAGCGTGACCCTGTCTTCCGGCATCCAGGCCTGGGTCTACGTCAGCGCCTGAGTTCAGCGGGCCATGACCACCATCCCCAGGCAGACCACCACCAGCAGCGCCGTCCCGAGCACCATGAACAGGTAGTTGATCGGTGTGAAGCGGGCGTTGCTCTGGCCATGCAGGTCGCCAGCCGCAGCGTTCAAGCCGCGCTGGCCCAGCCAGGTGATCCAGGCCAGCACGGGCAGCATCAGCAGGTTGGCGATATCCACCTGCGGAAAACCGACGTTGTTGCGCGCCAGGCTGTCCAGGACGTTGCGGACAATCGATGCCACCACGAACAACGTTGCCAGTTCACCCGGTTCCCACTTGAAAGCCAGGCCATTGTGCTTGAGCCGGGCATCGGCCTCGCGGTACAGCGCGTGGGTGAAGAAGATGGCAAAGATCGCCCGGGCCACCGGCCACAACTCCTCGCCGCTCTCCTGCTTGAACTGCTTCCAGTTCTTGTAGGCCCAATACACTCGGTAGAGACCGAAGGTGAGGATGAACAGGGTGAGGAACTTGCCCCGGGATACCACGTAGAACGGCGGCTGCTTCGCCTCCGGCAGGGTGGTGGCCAGGTCCGCCTGGGGCGGGGCGTAGAGATTGTCAGACACGGGCACTCCTTGGGTTGGGCCTGAAAAAGGCGGCCACGTTACCCCAGCTCGCAGGACAAGCCCATCTCGATGTTGGTGCTCAGCGCGTGGCCGTGCGGCCGATCCAGGAATACTGGAAGGTCTTTTCCTCACCCCGGTGGCCTCGGCGCCGGTAGCTGGCCAGGCTCGGCGTGGAGCAATAAGTGCAGAACGGGCTGATCTCGATCTGCTCGTCCGCCACGCCGGCGGCATGCAGCAAATGCACAGCGTAGCGGCTCAGGTCGAACCACAGGGAGCCGTGCTGGCTGGCCGAAGGTGGAGTGATCTGCGATGGCAGCAGCGGTGCCGGCTGTTCATGGCTCCAGGGGGGCTGGCTGGCAGGCCAGGGGCGCTGCGGGTCCGCCGAGAACGGGGCGACGAAGTCGGCGCTGACCTCGTAGCAGCAAGGCTTGATCGAGGGGCCGATGGCGACCCGCACCTGGTGTGCTTCAACCCCCTTGGCTGCCAGGTGTTGCAGCACATTGGCGATGATCCCGCCGTGCAGGCCCTTCCAGCCGCCATGCACCGCCGCAACCCAGGAGCCGTCATTGCTGCTGATCAGGATCGGCAGGCAGTCGGCGGTGACCACGGCGATTGGCCGGTTGGAGCGGGTCAGCACCGCGTCGCCACGGATGATCCCGCTGGGCAACGTCGTGCTGGCCTCGATGACATCGCCGCTGTGCACCTGGGAGCAGAAGAACAGGCTGGCCGGTAATGTCGCGCCGATGGTGGAGAACTCATGGCGGATACCTGTGATCTGCTTCAACACGTTTGCCTGGAAACTCATCGGTCCTGCGCTCGGTTACCTCGGGGAATGGGGCAGAGCATAGCGGTATCCGATGCATTTTTGCTGACCGGCAAGCCGTGGGGCGAAGGGGGTGACCAGCGGTCGCCCCGATGCCAGGGCCTCAGGCGCCGAGCGGGATATACAACTCCACCACGCTGTCGGGGTGCATCGGCCCCAGGAAGCGTTCACCGCTGTACTCGAACTCCACCGCGTCCACAGGCAGCAGCCCGGCGGCGGGCAGCCATTCGCTGTAGGCGGCGCGGAAGGTTTCCGGCAGGGTTTGCACGGTGCCGTGGTGCTCTACCCGGGCGTAGTGGCCGGCGGGGATTTGCAATTCCATCATGCCCGGCACCAGGGGCGCGTCGGCGGCCACCGGCAGGCCGGCTATGTAGCGCCATTGATTGTCGTCCAGGGGCTGGCAGATGCCATAGGTGCCCGTTGGCTCGGCCAGGCGCTGGATCTCCTGCTCGCGGGGTTCGAAGCGTTGCCACAACTCGGGGATGGAGCCCGCGTCGCCCTGCTGCCAGGCCATGCCGATGATCCGTTGCGCGCGGAGAAAGACCCGTTCCGGCACCTGGGCCTTGGGCAACTGGCGTGGGGGTTGGGCCAGGTAGCGTTGCAGGTGGCCCAGCACCTTCTGGCCGCGAGCGATCTCGCTTTCCAATTGCCGCGCCTGCTCTTGCAGCGCCTGCTCCATGGCCAGTGGGCTGTCCAGGCCGCCCTGGTCGGCCAGGCTACGGATGTCCTCCAGGGACATGCCCAACTGGCGCAGCCAGACGATCCGGCCGAGGGTGGCGATCTGCTGCGGGCTGTAGTAGCGATAGCCGTTGTCGCGCCCGGTGAGCATGGGGGCGAACAGGCCGATGCTGTCGTAGTGGCGCAGGGTCTTGGTGGTGAGGCCGTGGCAGCGGGCCATTTGTCCGATGGTGAGCATGGAGCGTCCTGGGTGGTGTTGGGCTTGCCAGCATCTTGGGCCTTGACCTAAGGGCAAGCTCAAGCCCGGCCGTGGTGCTCAGGATGACTTTATGGGCTTGATCAGGCTCTGGGCGGGGATGCCGAACAATTGGTGCAGTTTCCAGATCATGGGCAAGGTGAGCGCGCGCTTGCCGTTGAGCACTTCATAGACGCGGTTGGTACGGCCGATGGCGGGAACCAGGTCGGCGGCGGACAGCCCGGATTGTTCCATGCGGAACTTGATCGCCTCGATCGGGTTGGGTAGGTCGATGGGGAACTGCCTGGCTTCGTACGCTTCGATCAGGGTGATCATCACGTCGAGGTAATCGCCTTCAGGGGTTCCCGGTTTTGGTTCGTTGTCGAACAGCGGCGAGACGCTTTTCAGCGCTGCGCGATAGTCCCGGTCGGTGTGGATGGGGCGGATGTTCATGCGGGTTACTCCCTGTCTACGCTGTCAGCGTCGATGGCAGCGTACTGTCGGCGTGTACCTACGAACTCGATGTAGAGCGCGCCGAAACGATAGGCCACGGCAACGATCAGTCGATACTCGTTGCCCTTGATGTTGAAGACCACCCTGCGGCTTTTGAGAATGCTGGCGTTGCGATATTGGTCCTTGATCTGCGCAGGGTTGGACCACTGCGCATTCCTTGCTTCATCGAGCCAGGCCAGCAGGGGTTGTTCTGCGTCCGGGTAGCGTTCCCAGAAGGTCTTCAACTGGCTGACTGCAATAATTCTCATGGCGCGATCCTAGTCCCGTCCTGGGACTTGAACAAGTCGCTGAGTGCGTCAGGTGATGTACGGGCAAATCGTTGGATCTACCCGTACAGGCCGCCGGCTTGAGTGACGATCAGGTCATGCAGAGAGCGTGGCGTGCACGTCGTCCATCGGTGCCTTGCCCATCTCCGCCAGGAAAGTGTGCCGCCCAAGCATAGCGCCATGGCCGCCTCCAGGGCGTCGCTGATCCCTACATCGGCCTTCACGCGAAACAGCGGATGCAGGTGTTCGCCGCACAGGGACAAGCGGATTTCACCTAGGGTGGTCAGGGCGTGGTTACGCGAAGGGTTGCAGGGGCTTGGCCATTTCGCTGGTGGCGGCCCAGCCCAGGCCCTGGTAGAGGGGTTGGCCGGAGCGAGTGGCATGCAGGATGGCGAAACCCAGGCCGCGTTGCTGGAACTCGGCGTCCGCCAGTTGCATCAGCGCCGTGGCCAGGCCCCGGCGGCGGTGGCTGGGCTCGACGTAGACATTGAGCACGTAGCCGCGTTGATCCTGGGTCGGGTGAGCCGGGTGGGGCGGCCAGTCGATGTTCATCAGGCCGATGCTGGCCACGGGCTGCTCGGCTTCCAGCAGCACGAAACCGTAGTAACGACCGTCTACCAGGCGTTGATGCAGCCAGGGACGAAAGTGTTCGGTCATGACCTGCAAGGTGGCAGGCGGGTGGCCGGCGTCGAGGAACATCGCCTGGCGGTGGGCGCACACCAGTTCCAGGTCCTGGAGGCCCAGGCGATGCACACTCAGGCCTGGGATGGTGATATCGGCGGGGATCGGCTGCATCGTCTGTTCCTCAGTTGGCAAGCGCTGATGCTAGGGCAGAACTTCCTGCCCGATCAGATACAGAGCGCTGCAAAAAACAGCATACAGGTCCACAAAAAAGGCCAGCCTCACGGCCAGCCCTCGGGCGCAGCGCAGAACCTTCAGTCCCCCAGCGCCTCGCCTTCACGCCGTGGGTCGGCGCCACCGGCCCAGGACGCCTTGCCCTTCGCATCGCGCACGCGAACGATGGCCTGGGTGCCGCTGGTCATGTCGATTTCATTCACCTGGTGACCCTGGGCCTGCAACGCCTGTTTCAGCGCCGGGCTGAACTGGCCCTGCTCCAGCTCGGTGGGGCCGTTGCGGCTGCCGAAGTTGGGCAGGCCGACGGCGGCTTGCGGGTCGAGGTTCCAGTCGAGCATGCCGATCACCGACTTGGCCACGTACTCGATGATCTGCGAGCCGCCGGGAGAGCCGACGCTGGCCAGCAGCTCGCCGCTGGCGCGATCGAAGACCAGGGTCGGCGCCATGGACGAACGCGGGCGCTTGCCCGGCTGCACGCGGTTGGCCACCGGCTGGCCGTTCTCCTCGGGAATGAAGGAGAAATCGGTCAGCTGGTTGTTGAGCATGAAGCCCTGGACCATCAGGTGCGAGCCGAACGCCGCTTCCACCGTGGTGGTCATGGACACCGCGCCGCCCTGGTCATCCACCGCCACGACCTGGGAAGTGGAGATGCGCATCGGCGAACGGTCCGGCGCATAGGCCACCTGGATGCCCCGCGGTTTGCCGGGCTCGGCCTGGCCCATGCTGCGCTCGCCGATCAGGGCGGCACGACTGGCCAGGTAGTCCGGGGCGATCAGGCCGGCCACCGGCACCGGCACGAAGTCGCTGTCGGCCACGTACAGGCCGCGGTCGGCATAGGCCAGGCGCTCGGCCTCGGCGATCAGGTGGACCGCCTGTGGCGCCGGTTCCAGGCCCGCCGGCTGTTGGGTTTTCTGCGGCTTGAGGTTGGCCAGGGCGTAGCGTGGATCACGCTGCTCCAGGGCTTGCAGGGTGCCGAGGATCTGCGCCACCGCCACGCCTCCGGAGGAGGGCGGCGGCATGCCGCAGACCTGCCAGCGCTTGTAGTCGCTGCACAGTGGCGCGCGTTCCTTGGCGCGGTAGTTCTGCAGGTCGGTGAGCGACAGGCTGCCGGGGTTGGCGTGGCCCTGGACCTTGGCCACGATCTGGGCGGCGATCGGCCCCTTGTACAGCGCGTCCGGGCCTTCCTGGGCGATGCGCTTGAGCACCGCGGCCAGCTGCGGGTTCTTCAGCAGGGTGCCGACGGCCTTGGGCGTGCCGTCGGCATTGAGAAAGTAGGCGGCCATCTCCGGCGAGCGCGGCAGGGCGCTGTCGCTGCTGATCATGGTGTGCAGCCGTGGCGAGATGGCGAAGCCTTGCTCGGCCAGGCGGATCGCCGGTTCGAACAGTTGCGCCCAGGGCAGGCGACCGTGTTGCTTGTGGGCCATCTCCAGGGCACGCAAGACCCCGGGAGTGCCCACCGAGCGTCCGCCGATCTGCGCCTGGGGGAAGGGCATGGGCTTGCCGTCGGCCTGCAGGAACAGCTTCTCGGTGGCGCCCGCCGGGGCGGTTTCGCGGCCGTCATAGGTGCGCACGGCCTTGCCATCCCAAAGCACGATCATCGCCCCGCCGCCGATCCCCGAGGATTGTGGTTCCACCAGGGTCAGTACGGCCTGCATGGCGATCGCCGCATCGATGGCCGATCCCCCTTTGCGCAGCATTTCGCGCCCGGCCTCGGCAGCCAGCGGGTTGGCGGCAGCGGCCATGTGCTTGGTGGCGTGCCGGGTCTGCATGTCGGTGCGGTAGCCCGAGGCGACTTCCGGGGCGGGCGGCAGGGCGCTGGATGCCGGCGGGTTGTGGCAGGCGGCAAGGCCCAGGGCGGCGGCGACCAGGCCGATGCCGGCCAGCTGGCGATAGCGGGAGGGGAGGGTCGAGAACACGTGTTGAGCTCCGTTCGCAGGGGAATCGAGGTGTCGTCCGTGGGGGCAATGTACAGCAGCAGGAAGCGTCGTTGGGCTTTACCGGCCGGCTGGGCGCTTCAACCTGCACCGATTGACCTGAATCAGGGCACCTGGCAGCCGTTGGGCACATGGTTGGTGGCAAACCATAAAGCCTGATGAGAGGACGCCATGTACACGAGTAAGTGGTTGCTTGTTTTCGGATTGCTGTGGGGGAGCCAGGCGTGGGGAGCGCCGCCCAGCGAACCGATCCAGCCGGTGCAGCCGGCGAAGATCACGGATGTCGACAAGGTGGAGCTGGGCAAGCAATTGTTCTTCGATCCACGCTTGTCCAAGTCCGGGTTCATTTCCTGCAACTCCTGCCACAACCTGAGCATGGGTGGCAGCGACAACCTGCCGACCTCCATCGGCCACAACTGGCACCAGGGGCCGATCAATTCGCCCACGGTGCTCAACTCGGGCCTGAGCATCGCCCAGTTCTGGGACGGCCGCGCCGCCACGCTCCAGGAGCAGGCCGGCGGCCCCATCGCCAACCCGGGAGAGATGGGCTTCACCCACGACCTGGCGGTGGATGTGCTGCGCTCCATCCCGCAATACCGGGCCTCGTTCAAGCGGGTCTACGGTGACGATGGCATCAAGTTCGATGACGTGACCAACGCCATAGCGGCCTTCGAAGACACCCTGGTGACCCCCAACGCGCCCTTCGACCGCTGGCTGCAGGGCGACCAGGCGGCCATCAGCCCCACCGCGCTCAAGGGCTACCAGTTGTTCAAGTCCATCGGCTGCGTGGCTTGCCACAACGGCGAGGCGGTGGGCGGCAGCTCGTTCCAGAAGATGGGCATGATCGAGCCCTACGTGACCAAGAACCCGGCCCAGGGCGTCGCCGGGCTGACCGGCAAGGACGCCGACCGGATGCGTTTCAAGGTCCCGACCCTGCGCAACGTGGCGCTGACCTATCCCTACTTCCACGACGGCGCCTACTGGAGCCTGGACGAGGCGGTGGACGTCATGGCCCGCTTGCAGTTGGGACGCAAGCTGGACACCTCGCAGGTCGGCCAGATCGTCGCATTCCTGGAGACCCTGACCGGTGACCAGCCGGACTTCAAGCTGCCAATGCTGCCGCCATCCTCGGCGCAGACCCCGCGTCCGCAACCGTTCAACTGACCCTGAGAAAACCGCAGCTCGCTGCGGTTTTTTTTGCGTTGCGGTGCTGTTGATGGATGGCCGACTTACATCGGTCGAGGGTTGATCAACGCGGTCAGCACATGGTCGGCCCATTCACCGTTGATCTTCAGGTAGGCGCGGGCCCGGCCTTCTTGTTCGAAGCCCAGGCGCGCAAGCAGTTGGGCGCTGCGCAGGTTCTCGGGGCGGTGGTTGGCCATGATCCGATGCAGTTGCAGTTCATCGAAGGCATGGCCAATGGCCGCTTGCAGGGCTTCGTGCATCAGGCCTCGGCCCTGGGCGTGTCGAGCCAGGGCAAAACCCAGGTGGCAGGCCTGGAACGCACCTCGCACGATGTTGGTGAAGTTGCAGGCCCCCAGTACGTGCTGCTCGTCGCGATCGAACAGCAACCAGTGCCGGGCCTCTTGCGTGGCGACTTTGCCTGCCATGTCCCCTAGCCGCTGGGCCACCGCCGCAAGCTGGAAGTACTCCTCGTCGCGCAGCGGCTCCCAGGGCGCGAGGTGCTCGCGGTTATCCAGGAGGTAACGCTGCAGGGCCGGGGCTTGGTCTTGATCTGCGCTGCGCAGGACCAGGCGTTGGGTATGCAGGGGTGAAGGTATCTGCTTTCTATGCATCGCCAGTACTGGTTTTGGGGAGGGCGGAGAGCCGACGTTTTTATCCCAGCGTGTGGGGCTATTCAATATGCAAGAAGAGACGGGCGTGACATGACGGGATATTTTTATTCGGCGACAGAAGCGGCTTGCCGCTAGGCAAGCCGTTATCTGCTGCTTTGAGCTGGTTGGTCAACAATCTGGGCATTGGATGGCGGTCATTGCACCGACTGGCTCAACAGAACGGCTTTCTTGCGGTAGACCGTCCAATACACCGCTGCCAGGTAGAAGAGCCACAGCGCACCGGCGATCACACCAAGGCGAGTGTCTTCCACGTAAGCCATGATCCCCAGTACCAGCAGCATGAAGGTCAATGCGGCGTAGCTGGTCAATGGCCAGCCGGGCATGGGGAAGCCGCCGGCAGCGAGCTGTTCCTGACTGACTGCGCGGCGAAAGCGGATCTGCGCCAGCAGGATCAGGATCCAGGTGGTGATGTTGCCAGTGGCGGCCACCGCCGTGAGCCAGATGAATACCTTGGCCGGTGCCAGGTAATTGAGCAGTACGCCGATGAACATGATCAGCAGGCTGAGCATGAGTGCACGGCGGGGCACGCCCTGGGGCGTGGTTTTGCCGAAGAAGCGCGGCGCCTGGTGCTGGTCGGTAAGATTTAGCAGCATGCGCCCGGTGCTGTAGATGCCGCCGTTGCAGGATGATAACGCTGCGGTGATCACCACGAAATTGATCAGCCCCGCTGCGGACTTGATGCCCAGGGCCTCGAAGGTGCTGACGAAGGGGCTTCCCTGGCCATCGGCGTTCCAGGGGTAGATGGACAGGATCACGAAGATCGCACCCACGTAGAACAGCAGGATCCGCCAAGGTACCGAACGGATAGCTTGGGGAATGGTGACTCGTGGGTTTTTCGCCTCGCCGGCAGTGAGGCCGATGATTTCGATGCCACCGTAGGCGAAGGTGACCATCTGGAAGGCCATCAGCACCCCCAGTACGCCGTTGGGCATGAAGCCGCCATGGGCCCACAGGTTGGAGATACCGATCGGCTGGCCGCCATGGCCCAGGCCGCACAGGATCATTCCCAGCCCGGCGATGATCAGGCCGACGATGGTGGTCACCTTGATCAGTGAGAACCAGAATTCGAATTCGCCGAAGGTCTTCACCGACAGCAGGTTGATCGCCACCATCAGCAGCAGCGAGGACATGGCCCAGATCCAGGGCGCGACTTCGGGAAACCATAGCCCCATGTAGATGGCGACGGCGGTGACTTCCGCCAGGCAGGTCACGATCCACAAGAACCAGTAGTTCCAGCCGCTGATGAAGCCGGCCATCGGCCCCAGGTAGTCGTGGGCGTAGCGGCTGAACGAACCAGCTACCGGGTTATGGACGCACATTTCACCCAATGCGCGCATCACGACGTAGATGAACAGGCCGGCGATCAGGTACGCCAGCATGACTGCCGGCCCCGCCAACTTGATCGCCGCCGAGGAGCCCAGGAACAAGCCGACACCGATGCAGGTGCCTAGCCCGATCAAGCGGATATGTCGTTCCTTGAGGTCTCGATGCAGACCTGTTTTCGCTGAATCAGTCATGTGCAACCCCTGTTATTGGACTTGTTTTCAGGTTGTCCGGGAATCCACTGCGGGGCATTCGACAGGTTGTTATGGTCTGGTGTGGGCCTGTCGAACCTCATGCCCGGCGAATCGTTGCTGGTTCCGGAGACGTTCGGGCGCAGTATGGGAGGGGAAGAAAAAGTGGATCAATATCAGTAATTTCATTTTTCGTTGCTTTTTTAGCAACATGTCGCTGTCAAACCTATGAGTCATTCCTTGAAGGCACTCATGTCCTGCAACAGCATGCTCAACAGACGATTGGCACCGACGCTGAGCTGACGTCCGAGCCGGGTGATCAATTGCGCTTCCGGATTGCTGAATACTTCTCCGTGCAAGGGCAGGGCCACCAACTCGGCCTTGCGCAGTTCATCCTCCACGACGAAGGACGGCAGTAAAGTGACGCCACCTTGCATGGCGAAGCGCTTGAGCATGGCGATGTTGTTACAGGTCAGGGTGGGCGCCAGGCTGATCCCAAGTTGGTGCTCGGCCAGGCTCAGGATCTGCCGGATACCGAACGAGACGCCGGGCAAGGCCAGGCGATGACGGTCCAGGCCGCGCAAGGTTACCGGGCCCTTCTCGCCGGCCAGCGGATGGTCCTGGGCCACTACCACCCGCAGCGGCTGCCGACGGCGTACATGGGGGCGAATCTTCGGGTCGGCTGCCGGGTTGAAGACCAAGCCGATATGGGATTCGTCCTCCACCACCTGGCGAATCACTTCGTTGCCGCCGCATACATGCACTTGCAGGTCGATCTTGGGATAGAGCGTGGAAAAGCGCGTCAGCGAAGCGCTGAGTCCGTCGATGAATCCTTCGCCCACCGATAGCACCACCGAACCGCTCTGCAAGCCGCGCAGGGCCTGGAGAGAGTCGAGCAGAACTTCCTGCTGGGCCAGGCGCTGGCGGCAGTAATCCAGTACCCGTTCACCGGCTTCCGTGGGCTTCACACCGCGCCGATGCCGTTCCATCAATGGAGCACTGAGTTCCTGTTCCAGCTGGGCAATGTGCCGGCTCACCGCTGAAGGCGCGACGTCCAGGGCATCGGCGGCAGCTCGTACGCTGCCCAGACGCACGGCTTCGAAGAAATAGAGAATGCGGCGGTCTTGTATCAGGCTCATAGGTTTCCTGTGTTGCATTTATCGCAACGAAATTAAGAATTTTTGAATATTGCTGCCAGTTTTACGAGGTGTCCATACTCGGCCCAACCGGAACAGGAGCAGGCAATGAATTCTCTTTGGCAGCGGTTATGTGAGCAGGCTCGTCAGTTAGGCGAGCGCAACCCGACCATCCGTGGCTACATCGAGCAGCGTGTGCACTCGCACTCATCATTCGAAGAAGCCTTGGCTTCCAACCTCGCCCACGGCCTGTTGCATCAAGGCGGTCCCGGGCTGGAACAATGGTTCGCGTCGTTGATCCGTGCAGTACCGGCCATTGCCGAGGGTGCCGCTGCCGATATTGAACACACGGTGCGGGTCAATCCTGCATGCCCGGATCAGCTCACGGCGTTCCTGAGCTTTCGGGGTATCCAGGCCGTCCAGGCCTACCGTATCGCCCATGCCTTGTGGAGCGCAGGTGATGAGCAAAGCGCAGTGCTGCTACAGAACTGGGCGGCCAATGCCTGGAGTATCGACATCCACCCGGCTGCGCGGCTGGGGCAGTCATTGTTCGTGGACCACGGTATCGGCCTGGTCATTGGCCAGACCGCAGTGGTCGAGGACCATGTCGGCTTGTGGCACGGAGTGACCCTGGGCAGCACCCTCAACGAACAGGGTGAGCGCCATCCGAAGATCCGCCGTGGCGCATTGATCTGCGCCGGGGCCAGCGTGCTGGGCAATATCGAGGTGGGCGCCGGGGCCATCGTCGCCGCCAATTCCGTGGTGTTGCAGGCCGTGGCTCCGGGCACCGTGGTTGCGGGCTCGCCTGCCCGCCAAGTGGGGTTGGCGCCCTCGGCCCTAGCGACCCTGACCACAAAAAACAACGACTAACCGCTAGCAGAGGAGAGCCCAACATGGCAGCTGTCGATCAATATCCCCTAGGCATCGATCATCCGCTGGTTACGGTCCGCGATCATGCAGGGGCATTGGAGCAGTATCGCAAGATGGGCTTCGTGCCTTCGCCGGTCAGCTACCACCCCTGGGGTAGCGTCACCTCGCTGGTGATGTTTCCCGGCAATTTCATCGAGCTGATCGGGATCGATGATCCTGCCAAGTTCGGCACCCATTCGGTCAATGGCTTTTGCTTCGGCCGGCAGTTGGGGCAGTTCCTGGATCGTGGCGAGGAGGGTATATCGCTGGTGGCCTTGCACAGCAAGAACGCCGATGACGACCATGCTCGATTGGTGGTGGCCGGCCTGCCTAGCCAGGGACGCATCGATTTTCGGCGCAGCATGACCTTGCCCGATGGTCGCGACGATGAGGCTGTGGTGTCCCTGGCGCTGTTCATCGACCCACAGTTACCCGACGCTTCGAATTTCATTTGCCACCAGCATCGTCCCGAGCTGATCTGGGTCAAGGACTGGCAGCGGCATCCTAACGGGGTCGAGGGCATCCTGGCCGTCACCTACCTAGCCGAGCCGGAGGTGCTGCTGGCGCGCTGGAAAGCCTTGTATGGCGATGCAGTGCGCTACAACGGCGCGGTGTTGGAGGCCGATACCCGCTGCGGGATCTTGCGGGCGATGGATAGCGCTACAGCCATCCAGGCATATCCCGGCATCGCTCTACCCAAGGTGGTCCAGGAGCGCCCTCATGCCATCGCCCTGCGAGTGGGCACCCGCAGCCTCGACGATGTGCGCTCGATCCTGGGGCGCAATGGGGTTGCCCATGTCGATCTGCCGGAGCGGGTGGTGGTCCAGCCACAGGCGGCGGGCAACGTCATTCTCGAATTCGTCCAAACCCTTTAAGCGAGATACAGCATATGTCCTCGAAAGTGGGAGTGATCGGCCTGGGCCATATGGGGAGCGGCATGGCCGCGACCCTGGCCGGCAAAGGTTTCGATGTCAGTGGTTTCGACCTTTCCCCGGTCGCGCTCGAGCAGGCGTCTGGCCGAGGCGTCAAGCCGGTGGCCGGGCTCGATCAACTGATCAAGCAGTCCGATGTGCTGATCTTGTCTCTTCCCAAGGCAGAGCACGTTGAGGCGGTGTGCCTGGGTCCGGGCGGTATCTTGGAGTGCGGTGGTGAAGGGCTGGTGGTCATCGACACCACCACATCGACACCTGAGGCCAGCCGCAACGTCGCCCGGATTCTCGGCACCCTGGGTATTGCCTTTATCGACGCGCCAGTCTCGGGAGGCCCCAAGGGAGCCGCGACGGGCACCCTGGTCATGGTGATCGGTGCCGAGGACGATGACTTGGCCCGGGCCATGCCGGTACTCGAAGGCATCAGTGAAGTACGGGTGCATGTGGGCAAGTCGGGGGCCGGCAACATTGCCAAGATCGCCAACAATCTGTTGTGCGCCGCCCACCTGATCACCACTGCCGAAGCCGTAGCCATGGCCGCCAGCGCCGGGGTCGCGGCTGGGAAACTTCTGGAAGGCATCAATGCCGGTTCCGGACGTAGCGCTGCCTCACAGGCGATGTTTCCCAACTGGGTGCTGAGCAAGGCCTACGACTCGGGTTTCAGCATCGGCTTGATGCGTAAGGATGTCGGTCTGGCCACTGCCCTGATGGACAGGCTGGATCTCGATTTACCGCTGTCGCGCAGCGTGGCGCAGTTATGGCAGGCCAGCAGCGAGACCTTGGCTGACCAGGAGGATTTTTGCGCCATCGTGCAGCGCACCGATGCCCAATTCTATGGCCGTGGGGAATGATCGATGAGTGTCCAGCAGCTAGTGGAACTGATGCGCCCGTATTGGGGCGATCGCAGTGTGGTGGCCAGTTATGTGGGGGGCGAGTTCGTCGAGGGACAGGGTGTACCGGTGGAGGTACGCAATGCCCATGACGCCAGCCCGTTGCTGAGTTTTCCTGACGCCGACGCGAGCCTGGTGGGCCTGTTGGACCAGGCGGCCAGGCAAGCCCGGTCCCACTGGTGGGCCTTGACCGCTCAGGCCCGTGGGCAGACTCTCCACCGGGTGGGTGCATTGGTGCGTGAGCAGGCCGAACAACTGGCACAGATTGAGTCGATCAGCGCCAGCAAGCCGATTCGCGATGCCCGGGTGGAAGTGGCGAAGGTCGCCGAGATGTTCGAGTACTACGCCGGTTGGGCGGACAAGCTACATGGCGAAGTGATCCCGGTGCCCACCTCGCATCTGAACTATGTAACCCATGAGCCTTTGGGCACGGTGCTGCAGATTACCCCATGGAACGCTCCGATCTTCACTGCCGGTTGGCAGATCGCCCCAGCCATCACCGCCGGTAACGCGGTCATCCTCAAGCCATCGGAGCTCACGGTGCCCAGCTCGTTGGCGCTGGCGGTGTTGATCGAGCGGGCCGGAGCTCCCAAGGGCCTGGTCAATGTGGTGGCTGGATATGGACACAGCATCGGCCAGGAGATCATCGCCAGAGCGGATATCCGCAAGGTGGTGTTCGTCGGCTCGCCTGCCACGGGCAGGCATGTGGCCGTGGCAGCGGCCCAGCGCTGCATCCCGGCGGTGCTGGAACTGGGTGGCAAGTCGGCCAATATTGTTTTTGCCGATGCCGATCTGGAAGTGGCCTTGCGTGGCGCCCAGGCGGCGATCTTCTCAGGAGCTGGACAGAGTTGCGTATCCGGTTCGCGTCTTTTGGTGCAGGCCTCTATCTACGACAAGTTCACCGCGGCCCTGGCCGAGGCAGCGAAGCAGTTCAAGGTCGGTGATCCGGCAGATCCACAAACTCAGGTCGGCCCGATCAATAACGCCAGGCAGTACGTCCATGTACAGAACATGCTCGAAGGTGCGCTCAAGGAGGGGGCCAGGGTGCTGGGAGGCGATACTGAGTCGGTCCCCGGCAAGGGCGGCTACTATGTCAATCCCACGGTGCTGGCAGGGGCCAACCACTTGCATTGCGCTCAGGAGGAAATCTTCGGCCCGGTGGTGGTGGCCATTGCTTTTGAAGATGAGGATGAGGCGATTCGCATCGCCAACGACAGTCGTTTCGGACTGGCGGGGGCGATCTGGACCCGGGATGTCGGTCGGGCCCATCGAGTGGCCCGGCAGGTGCGGGCCGGTACTTTCTGGATCAATGGCTACAAGACCATCCACGTCAGCTCGCCTTTCGGGGGGTATGGCGATAGCGGTTACGGTCGCTCCTCGGGGCTCGAGGCATTGCGCGAGTACAGCGAAGTGAAAAGCGTCTGGGTGGAAACCGCTGCCAAGCCCGCCGCCAGTTTTGGCTATGGCGCGAGCCTGGAGTGAGGCCCATGACGATCGCGCCATCCTTGATCGAGCGGGCCACGCTGTGGCGCCGGGCCCTGCATGCCGCTCCCGAACTTGGCTTCCAGGAAGTACGTACGGCGGACAAGGTCGCCGGGCTGTTGCAGGAGTTCGGTATCGATGTCCATCGGGGCCTGGGCGGCACCGGGGTAGTAGGCATCTTGCGCAATGGCCAGGGTCCGAGCATCGGCATTCGCGCGGACATGGATGCGTTGCCGATCCAGGAGCTTGGCACTCCGGCCCATCGATCGGCGCATCCCGGTTGCATGCATGCCTGTGGCCATGATGGCCATACTGCCATCTTACTCGCGGCCGCCTTCCAGCTAGCTCGGACCCGACGATTCAACGGTACTGTGCATTTTGTCTTCCAACCTGCGGAGGAGGGATTGGGGGGAGCCAGGCGAATGATCGACGATGGCCTGTTCCAGCTCTTCCCAATGGAGGCGATCTACGGTCTGCACAACTGGCCGGGACTGCCTGCCGGCACTGTGGCAATCAACCCGGGACCGATGATGGCCTCCATGGATACCTTCGAGATCCGCCTGGTTGGCCAGGGTTGCCATGCGGCGATGCCCGAGCGCGGTGCCGATCCCATCCTGGCGGGTGCTGAGCTGGTGGTGGCCTTGCAGAGCATCCCGGCCCGGCGGCTGTCGCCGCTGGACTCGGCAGTGATCAGCGTCACTCAGTTCAACGCTGGCGAGGCGATCAATGTCATTGCCAGCACCGCCCAACTCAAGGGGACGGTGCGCTGTTTGCAGCCGTCGGTACGTGAACGCGTCCAGACCCTGATCCGCGACTTCGTCGAGCAACTGCCGAGTGTGTTCGGTGTAGGTGGAGAGCTTCGCTATGAGCGCGGTTATCCAGTGACCGAAAACCATCCGGAGCATGCACACCTGATGCGTCAGGCGGCTATTGCGGCGCTGGGGGAGCAGCAAGTTGTCTGGGGCTGTCGGCCATCGATGGCTTCCGAGGATTTTGCCTACCTGCTCGATGCCTGCCCCGGTGCCTACCTATGGTTGGGAGTGGACGGCGAAGCGCCTTCGCAGGTGCTGCATAACCCTTATTACGATTTCAACGACCAGGTCATAGAGCCGGGTGTTGCCTTGTGGGTTGCCCTGGTGGAGCGCTCTTTGCCCATGACCGATTGAAAGGTCGGTGGTTGGGGCGAGGGAAGCACCATGGCCCGGGCGAGCCATGGTGTAGGTCGTTCGGCGAGACTAAGGCTGGGCGGTCTTTTCCTGCCAGGCGTTCGCGGCGGCCGCGGCCTTGAAGCGCGCCCGGTTCTCCGCGCTGGCCGGTGGTTCGGAATCGCCGAAGATTGCCTTCAGCCAATGGCCGTCGGTGGGGTTGGGGAAGAGGATGAACTTGCGCCCGAACTGCTCGCGGTCTTCGTTCATCAGCTGGCTGCGCTGCTGGACGTCGGCCACGTAGTACTTGCGTTTGAAGTCGTTGAGGTTATCGCCGAGCATCACCACCACGTTGTGGTCCTTGGCGATCTCCTGCTGGCGCGGTTCCTTGTTGGAGCTGTCGCGATATACCGTCAGGTGCTGCTCGTCGGCGAACGGCAGCTGGTTGTGGCGCAGGTTGGCCAGGGCGTATTCGTAGGTCTTCTCGCCCTGGTCGCGGCTGGTGACGTAGAACACTTCGACGCCCTTGGACTGGGCGTACTTGAGGAAGTCCACGGCCCCCGGGGTGGCGACCGGGCCGTTGTCGGCAACCCACTGGTCCCAGGCGGCGGCGTCGAAGAATTCCTTGTCCGAGTTGATCAGGTAGCCCCAGTAGCTGTTGCTGCTGAGCACGGTGTCGTCGATATCGCTGATGATCGCCAGCGGGCGGTCGCCGGCCTTGCGTTGTTGCAGGGCCTGGTCCAGTTGCATCCTGGCCACGTTGAAGCCCTGGTAGTACAGCGCCTGGAACTCGGCGGCGGTCTGTCGCCAGGCCACGGCGGCGGTCAGCAGGTTGGAAGATGGCGCGCTGGCCTGGTCGGCGAAGGCCGGGGCACAGGTCATGGCCAGAAGCGAGAACAGCCAGTGGGCGAGGGAAGTCCCTGTGGTTTTTATTGTCATGGTCGAGCCCTAGAAGTGAGGATTGCGCAGCTCTCACGAACACTGCCCGGGTGTTCTATCCCAGGCAGCACCGGCGCTCAATGCGGGTGTCGCGATTGTGGATCAATGAGGCGTAATCCCGGGTACTTTTTCGCGGACATAAAAAAACGGCCTACCTTGCGGTAAGCCGTTTTTCGGTACTTGGTGGCTACACAGGGACTTGAACCCCGGACCCCAGCATTATGAATGCTATGCTCTAACCAACTGAGCTATGTAGCCAAGTGGCGCGCATTATTCGCTCAGAACGAACATGCGTCAAGCGTTTTTTTAAAAAAAATATCCACGCTATCAACCGCTTATCAAAATCTCCGCTTTGCTGCTATCGCCCAGTCGCAACTGGCGGCTCGAGATGCAGCGATGCATTGCGAGCGAAACAGGTCGTTAGCAAGCTAAGGGGATGGCCTGAGTGCCGGCAAAAGTGGCACATTGACGCACCTGCCCCTGTGCATCCACCCGTTGTACGGAAACAATCCTATGGCTATCAGCAATGCCCAGCCTGTCGCAACGACGGCTTCTCCCGCTTCCCAAGGCAGCCCGCTGGTCCTGCGCATCATTGGCGCGGTGGCCCTGGCGCACCTGATCAACGACCTGATCCAGGCGGTGATGCCGGCGATCTACCCGATGCTCAAGGCCAACTATGGCCTGACGTTTACCCAGGTCGGCCTGATCACCCTGACCTTCCAGCTCACGGCATCGTTGCTGCAGCCCTGGGTGGGCTACTACACCGACCGTCGGCCCCAGCCGTTCCTGTTACCGGCGGGAATGATCTGCACCCTGGTCGGCATCCTGATGATGTCCCAGGTGGGCAGCTTCGGCTTGATCCTGCTGGCTTCGGGGTTGATCGGCATCGGCTCCTCGACCTTCCACCCGGAGGCTTCCCGAGTGGCGCGGCTGGCGTCTGGCGGTCGCTATGGCCTGGCGCAATCGAGCTTCCAGGTGGGCGGCAATGCTGGCACCGCGTTCGGCCCACTGCTGGCAGCGGCGATCATCATTCCCTATGGCCAGGGCAACGTGGCCTGGTTCGGCCTGTTCGCGCTCTTCGCCCTGGTGGTGCTGTATGCCATCAGTCGCTGGTACGCCAACCACTTGCGCCTGTACCAGCTCAAGCAGGGCCAGGCCGCGGTCCACGGGCTGTCCAGGGAACGAGTGATCAGCGCGTTGGTGGTACTGGGGCTGCTGGTGTTCTCCAAGTATTTCTACATGGCCAGCTTCACCAGCTACTTCACCTTCTACCTGATCGAGAAGTTCGAACTGTCGGTGGCTAGCTCGCAGTTGCACTTGTTCCTGTTCCTGGGAGCGGTGGCGGCGGGGACCTTCTTTGGCGGTCCCATCGGCGACAAGATCGGGCGCAAGGCGGTGATCTGGTTCTCGATCCTCGGAGTGGCGCCGTTCACCCTGTTGCTGCCCCATGTCGACCTGTTCTGGACCAGCGTACTGAGCGTGGTGATCGGCTTCATCCTGGCCTCGGCGTTCTCGGCCATCGTGGTCTACGCCCAGGAACTGGTACCAGGCAAGGTGGGCATGATCGCCGGGATATTCTTCGGCCTGATGTTCGGTTTTGGCGGGATCGGCGCCGCACTGCTGGGGCACCTGGCGGACCTGCACGGTATCGAGCATGTGTATTTCCTGTGCTCGTTCCTGCCGCTGTTCGGTGTATTGGCGATCTTCCTGCCCAGGACGCGCAAGGCCTGAGGCCAAAGGCTGTCGAACACGCGCGGGCCATGCCCGGGCGTTGTGTTTGCGCGCCTAGCGATGGTCCTGGCGTTGGCGGCTGCAATCTTGCCGGAAGGCGTTGGGCGACTGGCCGCCAAGACGCTTGAAGAACCGCGAGAAGTAGGTGGGATCGCTGAAACCCAGCTGATCCGCTAGCTGGCTGATACCGATGTTGCTGTACACCAGGCTGCGCTTGGCCTCCAGCATCAGGCGCTGGTGGATGATCTGTAGCGCGGTCTGTCCGGCCAGTTCCCGGCACAGGGTGTTGAGGTGCACGCTGGACAGGCCGATGCGATGGGCCAGGGATTCCACCGTCGGGTGTTCCCGATAGTGCTGTTCCACCAGTTTGATGAATTGCCCCAGCCATTGCTGGCGGCGTTCGCTGCGGTTGCTGGGGGCGACGTTTTGCTGGCCACGGCGGGCGATCCAGATCATCAATACGTTGACCAGCGAATGCAGCAGCAGGTCTCGGGCCGAGGCGCTGCCTTCATATTCGTGCTGCAGGTGTTTGAACAGCGTGTCGAGGCTGCGTCGCTCGCGCCCGACCGGGTAGCAGCCGGAGCTGGCCAGCACTGTCGACGGTGCGCCCAGTTGCGTTTCCAGGTGGGCGACCAGCGGCACCGCCAGGGTCAGCACATAACCCTGGATATCGGCGGAAAACCTGAAGCCATGGACCACCAGTGGCGGTATCACCTGGATCGCGGCTTCTCGCACTTCCCGCTGTTGTCCTTCGATTTCCAGCCAGGCCTGGCCTCGTTGCAGATACAGCAACTGGTAGAGGTCTGCGTGGCGATGGGGCTTGATCTCCCAGTGGTGCAGGCTGCTGCGTTCGGGGATGGATTCGCAGTGCAGCAGGTCCGGGGTCGGCCAGGCCTGGTTCTCGCCGTAGAGCTTGAAGACCGGGATGCTGGAGAGACTGGCTTTCATGGCTGGGCTACCTTCGAGACGGATCGACAACATGCTCGATAATCGAACGCAGTTTGTAAAAGTGCATTAAATAATGGGTTTATCATCATTTTTTGCAGATTTCATCGGCAAAAATGCAGGTTGAGAACAAAAACCATAAATTCCGCGCCAGGCCCCATGGCGCACTGGGAATGCCCTGCGAGACGACGACAATGAAGACTCAGGTTGCGATTATCGGTGCCGGCCCGTCCGGTTTGCTGTTGGGCCAATTGCTGCACCAGGCTGGCATCGATACGGTGATTCTCGAACGCCAGACCCCGGAATACGTATTGGGACGCATCCGTGCCGGGGTGCTGGAACAAGGCACGGTGGACCTGTTGCGCGAAGCCGGTGTGGCCCGGCGCATGGAAGCCGACGGGCTGGTCCACGAAGGCGTGGAGCTGCTGCTGGGCGCTCGACGGGTGCGCATCGACCTCAAGGCGTTGACCGCTGGCAAGACCGTGATGGTCTATGGCCAGACCGAAGTCACCCGCGACCTGATGCAAGCCCGAGCAGCCTGCGGTGCCGTGACGCTCTATTCGGTAAGCCAGGTGCAACTGCATGATCTGCGAGGCGAGCGGCCTTACATCACTTGTGAGCAGGGCGGTGGGTCATTGCGGATCGACTGTGACTACATCGCCGGGTGCGACGGCTTCCATGGCGTGGCCCGGCAAAGCATTCCCCAGGAATCACTCACACACTATGCGCGTGAGTATCCCTTTGGCTGGTTGGGGCTGCTGGCCGATACTCCGCCGGTCAACCCTGAGCTGGTCTATGCACAGCACGACCGGGGTTTCGTGCTGTGTAGTCAGCGTTCCCTGACCCGCAGTCGTTACTACCTGCAAGTGCCATTGGGCGACAAGCTCGAGGATTGGTCTGACCGGCGTTTCTGGGAGGAACTCAAGGTGCGCTTGCCTGCTGACCTGGCTCAGCGCCTGGTGACCGGCCCAGCGCTGGAAAAGAGCATTGCGCCCTTGCGCAGCTATGTGGTGGAGCCGATGCAGCATGGCAAGTTGTTCCTGGTGGGAGATGCAGCCCATATCGTCCCGCCCACCGGGGCCAAGGGCCTGAACCTGGCGGCGTCCGATGTGCACTACCTATACCGGATCCTGCTCAAGGTCTATCGACAAGGGCGCTTGGAGCTGCTGTCCAGATATTCGGAACTGGCCCTGCGCCGGGTCTGGAAAGGAGAACGGTTCAGCTGGTTCATGACCCATTTGCTGCACGATTTTGGCGAGCACCAGGACGCCTGGGCCCACAAGATGCAACAGGCCGACCGTGAGTATTTCCTCCATTCCCCTGCGGGCCAGTTGAGCATCGCCGAGAACTACGTGGGGCTGCCCTACGAGGAGGTGGACTGAACAATGACACCGCGCGACACGCGCGTAGGAGCTCGATTCAGACGCGGCTGAATATGTCAGTTCTGTAACTTTTTAATGTCTAAATGATAATCATTAGTATTACACTTCGATCCCTCTCTCCCTTAGCGCACCGTTAAGGTGCATTGGTTCGACAAGGATTGCGTGTAATGAAACTCAGCTCCTGCGTGTTCAACTCCCTTCTATTGAGTGCTGGCGTTGGCCTGCTTGGCCCGTTGGCACAAGCTGGCGAAGCCGGTGAAGCGTCCAAGCCGACACCGTTGGAATTGGATACCGCCTTCGTCACGGCCAGTGGCGGTGCCACTGATCTCAAGGAAGCACCCGCCGGCGTGAGCCTCATCACACATGTGGAAAACGAACAGCAGCCGGTCTCTCAACTCAATAACCTCCTAGGCCCGGGGGCGGGCGCTGCGGGGGGCGGGCGGTTGGTGGGGGAGAAGGCGCAGAG
>NZ_JBJJLO010000086.1:0-28317 GCF_046230915.1 Pseudomonas sp. KCJK8993 | reverse complement strand
GTTTAATTTGTTGACCGCGTGCTTTTCGCACTTGGATAGAGGCATCAAAAAAGAGCACCACTTGAAGTTCAGACAAGCTTGGAAAATGATCGAAGACAGGAGCTCCTACCATGCATATTGTTTTTGTTCATACGCCCATGGCAACAGTCAGTCTTTCCGAGCGAGAGAGCTTTTGGCGAAACTTTGATATTCGTTACCACGCCACTCACCCTAGACTCAAGCCAACGAAGAATGTTCTCTGGGAACTCCCTCATTGGATGACGTAGTTGACGGGAGTCCTGATACAAGAAGGATTCGACTCATTGGAAGCAATGGACCTTTATGCTTCTGAGATATTTATGGCGGGCTTTTATAAATAAAC
Source organism: Pseudomonas sp. KCJK8993 (assembly GCF_046230915.1). Lineage (NCBI taxonomy): Bacteria > Pseudomonadati > Pseudomonadota > Gammaproteobacteria > Pseudomonadales > Pseudomonadaceae > Pseudomonas > Pseudomonas sp. KCJK8993. Next base: position 27,956 of record NZ_JBJJLO010000086.1, on the reverse strand, counting down.
TTTTTGGACTGTGTGTTTCCGGTGAAAGTCTGGGATGGCCTCGGGCAGGAACGTATGGGTAATGCAGGCCCTTGGCGCGTGACGGGACCGACCTGCGACAGCTCGGACATGTTCAAGAAGTTGTATTCACTTCCCGATGAGATAGCCGTTGGGGACTATGTAGGGTTTGGCATGTTAGGGGCCTATTCCCCTTCGCTGGCGACACGATTCAATGGTTATGGTGCGCAAGATTGGGTTCAGATTGTCAATGGGGCTTCGTCATGAAGGTAGAGGTTTTACTGGGTCATTGGTTGGCACGTGCATCACCGATTTGGCTGGTCGTTTTCTCTATTCTGTCTGTGCAGGTCGGCACTGCTATTGCGATACATCTGTTCCATGCGGTCCCGGCAAGTGGTGCAGCATTTTACAATGCATTTTTTTCAGCCCTCGTATTGGGGAGTTTTTCCTGGCGGGCAAAAGTCCAGTGGCATGCCCGGAATGTGCTATTAGTGCTGGGATTTGGTTGTTCAATCGCCGGAATGTTTCTCTCTTTTTTCTACGCGGTAGAACTGATTCCGATGGCGATTGGCTCAACCATAGAGTTCATGGGACCGTTGGCGTTATCTGTGTTATTTGCCAGGCGTGCCTCACATTTCCTTTATATCTTTCTGGCTATGGCAGGTGTACTGGCATTGGCTCCCGAGCTGGGTACGAGCCTCAACAGGCTTGGTGTGGTTTACGCCGTTTTGTCGGCAGTATTCTGGGCTGTTTTTGTCTTATTGAGCCCGAAAATCTCTAAGGCGTTTGAAGGCGAATCCGGGTTGGCAATCGGGATGGCCATTGCCTGTGCTTTGATCTTTCCCTTTGCTTGGCTGGACAACGGATTGGGGAGTGTCGCACCAAGCATCTTGCTAGGTGAATTCTTGATGGCCTTTTTTTCTACAATACTGCCGTTGTCCTTGGAGTATTACGCGCTGCGCCGCTTATCGGCGCGTTCATTCGGCGTTCTTGTATCGATGGAGCCTGCCGCCTCGGCCGTGGTTGCTTTTGTGGTTCTAGCTCAACCTATCTATCCACGTATGGCCGTTGCCGTTGTTGCGGTCACCATCGCTGCCATCGGCATCACCCTTTCAGACGCGAGAAAACACTCCAGCTAACCTATATCGGAATTTACAGGCTCAATCATGTTTGTTTGGGCGACTACGGATCTGGCTCTTGCACTTAGCAGCGAATAACGTCATTTGCTAAACGGTTTAACGTCAGGAAATAGCGGATATCAAAGCAAAAACCTCAGGTTTTAGAACACCCAGCGACAACTCTTCGCATCATTCTGGTTATCTACGACGCAGCCCGAATAAAAATGGGGCCTATCACAGTTGCGGTCACCATCGCAGTCACGGCGGCCACATAGTTGACTGCACCATCAGACTCACAACTACAAACCACTATAGAAACGTGGCAGCAGACGCTTTCATACATCATCCAGGAACCCACCTCGGGTTCGCTCCAATCGGCAACAAGACTAAAGAACTGGCCCTGGCAGCCCCCTTTCCTGTTACCGCCTCCAGCGATGGATCTAGTGAGGTCGTGTAGGATTCGCACCTACCCCTTTTGCTTTTCCGCCCACCGGTGCCCTCCATGCCCAAAGCCGCGCAACACCTGCACCTGCCACCGTTCAGCCAGGAGTTGCCGGCGCCGGTGTTCTTTCGCACGGCCAACCTGCCCGCCCACGCCACCTACCCCCGGCATAGCCATGCCTGGGGCGAGTTCGTCTATGCCTACAGCGGGGTTATGGAGATCGAGCTGGACGACCACCACTACCTGGCGCCGCCGCAGTACGGCATCTGGTTGCCACCGAATATCGAGCATGTGGGTTTCAACCACCAGGAGGCCTGCCACTGCTCGCTGTACCTGAGCCCGGAGCTGTGCGGCGCCCTGCCCGCTCGGCATTGTGCCCTGAGCCTCAGCCCGCTGGTGCTGGCGCTGCTGGACGACCTGCGCCAAGACCCGCCCGGCCTGCCGCAAAGCCCGGAGCAACAGCGCCTGCTGCAAGTGCTGGTGGACAAGCTCGGCCAGGCGTCCTGCGCCGGCAGTTACTTGCCCTCCTCCGATGATCCGCTGCTGGGCCCGGTGCTGCACAGGCTCAAGGCCAACCCCGGGGACCCGCGCTCCCTGGGCGAACTGGCCCATGCCGCCAATACCAGCGAGCGCACCCTGGTGCGCCGCAGCCAGAAGGAGCTGGGCATGTCGCTGCTCGAATGGCGCCAGCGGCTGAAGGTGGTCCAGGCCCTGGCCTTGCTGGAACGCGGCCAGACCGTGGAGACCATCGGCCTGGACCTGGGCTACAGCAGCGCCTCGGCCTTCATCAGCATGTTCCGGCGGATGATGGGCACCACCCCGGACGAATACCGCCGACAGTGCATGGGCCGGGGCTGACCCCCCACCTGTGCTTCAGCGAGCCGGCGGCAGGAACGCGCCAGGCAACTGCGCAAGAATCCGCTGTACCGCTTGCTCCGGCGCCAGCCGCGCAGTGTCCAGCACCAGTCGCGGTCGGTCCCAGGCCTGGTAATCGTGGGCCAGTACCGATTGCCAGCTCGGGGGCGCAAGGCCCGGGACATCCGAGCACCGGCCCTCGACCCGGCGCCGGTGCTGGTCGCGGTCGGAACACACCACTTCGATTTCCAGCAGGCCGACCTCCAGCTGGCACGCCAGGGCCTGCCAGGCCGCGCGGCTCTCGGCCACCGGGTTGACGCAGTCGGCCAGCACCCGGTTGCCCAGGGCCAGGTTGGCCTCGGCCAGTTGCAAGGCAATCCGATAGCCCGCGCTGCCGACCTGCGCCAGGCCGGCATCACGCAGGCCCTGTTCGATACTGTCGATGCGCAGGTAGGTGGCTCCCAGGCATGGGGCCAGGGTGCGGGCGATGGTGGTCTTGCCAGTGCCAGGCAAACCGCCGAACACGATGAGCATGGGGCGCTTCTCCTGGTTACGGGTACAGGTCGTCATGTGTCGTTGCCGCCAAGGCCTTGCAGCTCCAGGCTGGCCGAGGCCGAGAGCGGCCGGGCCGGCTGGATCAGGGCCAGGCCGAAGCGCTTGCTGATGGCTCGCCCACCGGGGCCGGTCAGGGCCAGGGCGCGGCTGTCCAGGTCGCGGACCAGCCATTTGCGCTGCACCAGGGCTTGCAGCAGGGCCGCGCCCAAAGCGCCGCCCAGGTGCGGACGACGCACGCTCCAGTCCAGGCAACCGCAGGCAAAACGCCGACGCAGGCCGGCCAACGCAGCGACATCGATGTCCAGTCCACGGAAGAATTCACTGCCACTGTCGCTGACCCGGTAGCCATCCCCATCCTCCAGCAGCCAACCGGCCTCGAACAAGCGGTCGTGCAACTGCACGCCCAAGGTGCCCGCCAGGTGGTCGTAGCAGGTCCGTGCGAACTGCAAGCGATCCGGGGTGCGCGGGCTGAAGTGCTGCTCGCGGCCCTGGCCGATCACCATCAGCGCCTCCAGGGCCCGGGCCACCAGCGGATCGCCAAGGCCGTAGTAGCGGTGCCGGCCCTGGACCTGGACCCGCAGCAGGCCCGCGTCCTTGAGCTTGGCCAAATGCACGCTGGCCGTGGAGGTACTGACCTCGGCGATGGCCGCCAGCTCGGTGCTGGTGCGCGCATGGCCGTCCATCAAGGCACACAGCATGCGGGTGCGGGCCGGTTCGGCGATGGCGGCCGCCACCCGGGACACGCCGCGGTCGTTCTGCTCAGCATTCATATTTCGCTCCCTGACGAATCATGCCTTCGGAAGGCTGAGGATAGTAGCAACCGACACGCTTGGCTCACACAGAGATAAATCATGGACTTGATCAGCACTATCACCCATCCCGATCCCTACCGGCATTGCTATGCCCCGCTCCGGGCCGGGTCCGGCCTGGCCTACGACGCCGCGCTCGGGCTATGGATCGCCAGCAGCGCCGAGGCCGTGACGGCGGCCCTCGAACATCCGGCCTGCCGGGTGCGGCCCCTTCACGAGCCGGTGCCGGCGGCGCTGGCGAACGGCCCCGCCGCAGCGCTGTTCGCCCGCCTGATGCGAATGAACGACGGTCCCCGCCACAGCTGCCCCCGCGCCACCATCGAGCCGGGCTTGCGGGCCATGGCCGGCATCGACCTGATGCTTGCCCTGGAACACCGGCGGCCACCGCTGGATATGCCGAGCGACGCCGCCGGAGTGCGCCGCTGGCAATTCCAGTTGCCAGTGGCGATGGTCGCCGGCTCGCTCGGCGTGGCGACAGCCCAGCAACCCGAGATCGCCCGGCGCACGGGCGAGCTGGTGGCCGGGTTGTCGCCCCTGGGCGATGCTTCCCAGCGCCAGGCCGCCCATCAGGCAGCGCATGACCTGGACCAGCAGATGCAGGCCCTGATGCAGGCCGATGCTCCCGGACCGCTGCTGCAAGCGATCCGGCAACAGCAAAGGAGCCTGGGGCCGGCAGACCTGCGGGCCAACCTGGTGGGTTTGCTGGTCCAGGCCCATGACGCCTGTGCCGGGCTGTTCGGCAATGCCCTGCTGGCCTTGCTCGACCAACCGGCGCTGGTCCAGCGCCTGCGCCACGACCCGGCGCAGCTCGGCACCTGGTTGCGCCAACAACAGAAGCTCGACCCACCGGTGCACAACACCCGGCGTTTCGTCGCCGAGCCCTGCACCCTGGCCGGAGTAGCGCTACAACCCGGCGACACGCTGCTGGTACTGCTGGCCGCGGCCAACCACGACCCGGCCCTGCCCGCGGACCAGGACCTGAGTTTCGGCGCCGGCCGCCACCAGTGCCCCGGCCGGGGCCTGGCGCTGAACATAGTCACCAGCCTGCTCCAGGCCCTGCTGGGCACGCCGGCCCTGGCCGAGCTGCGGCTACGCTGGCACTACCTGCCGTCCCTCAATGGTCGGATCCCGTGGTTCAACGATGCATTGCCGACCCGCTGAACCAGGCCCCCTTGGCAGCGCTCCGGGCTTGCGGTAAAACCTGCGGCCCACGCGGTGCTCGGCACCGATCCCGGAACAAGGAACGCCCATGCTGTTTGTAGTGATGCTGGGGGGCAAGCACCCCCAGGCGAAGATCGAGGTCCACGACGTCCAGTTCGTGGTGGCCGACACCCTGGAAGCGGCCTACCCGCAACTGCGCGAGGGCTGGTTCGGCAGCCCCGCCGGCCTGCACATCGACTCATGGATGCAGGTCGATGGCGTCGAAGGCTACAAGCTCGAGCTCAGCCCCCTGGCCCCCGCGGCCGGCGCGCCCCGGCTGTTCTTCATCAACCTGGGCGGCTACGAGAGCGCCACCTTCGGCGAGGCCCATCGCTACCTGCTGGTGGTGGCCTCGGACAAGCAGCAAGCCAAGGCCAGGGGCAAGCAGCAGATGCTCGCCCATTGGCACAAGGCCCATACCGATGCCCTGCTGGATGTCGACGACTGCCTGCCGATCGACCTGTTGCAAGGACGCTACGTGCACCTGGTGCCAGGCCCGCACCGGGGCATCACGCAGCACAATGACTACATCATCCTCGGCTAGGCCCGTAGCGGCGACCTAGGCTCGCGGCGCACCGGGCACCAGATAGTCCAGGACCAGGTCGTCGATCGGCACCACCCGCTCCAGCAGGTACTGGCGCAAGCGCGCGATCCTCTCCTGCTGGAGGCTGCCGCGCAGCCACACCAGGTAGTAGCCGTCCCCCGAAGCCACCGCCCGCGGGAACGGCACCCCAACCCGACCACGCCGAATGTCCTCGGCCACCAGGTGCAGGTCGCCCACCGACAGCCCGTGCCCGGCCATGGCGGCGGAAATTGCCTGGTCCAGGGTGTCGAAGACCGTACCCCGGTCCAGCCGCAGCGCCTGTGCCAAGCCCCGCTCCGGCTGGGCCTGCAGCCAGCGGCGCCAGTCGCGGCGATCCGCCGAGGGGTGGATCAGCTCGGCCTGCGCCAGGCGCTCCAGGGTCCAGGCCGGCGCCTCCGCAGGTTGCGGCGGGCCGATGGGGATCAGCCACTCGTCGAACAGCTTGCAAGCCTCGACCCCGGCCCCGAAGTGGCCATTGCCCAGCAGGATCGCGCAGTCGTAGGGCTCGGCATGCAGGTCCGCATGATCGACATCCATCCACACGCTGGCCAGCTGCACCGGCAGCTCCGGACAGTCACCCTTGAATTGCTCCAGTACCCGCAGCAGCCAGCGCATGGTCAAGGTCGAAGGCGCTTTCAGGCGCAGCTGGCCGCTGTTGGCGCGCAGGGGCAGGCAGGCGTCCTCGATGATCCGAAAGCCGCTCTTGAGCTCCCGGGCCAGGCGCTGGCCGACGTCGGTCAGCACCAGCCGCGGCCCATGACGCTCGAACAGGCGGCAGCCGAACTGGCTCTCCAGGGTACGGATATGCCGGCTGATGGCGCTCTGGGTCAGGGACAGTTCCTCTGCCGCACGGGTGAAGGAGCTGGAACGAGCGGCCACTTCGAACGCACGCAAGGCATAGAGCGGCGGCAGGGACTCGACCATCGGCGGGCACTCATCATGATAAAAAATCATAGTAGGTCACAGCTTTTTGCGTTTTTCAACGCCGGCAAAAGCCCCCAAGCTGCGCGCCTGTCAATTGCCGGGAGCTTGGTCCGTGGAGCTGAATCTGTCGTTGTTGCTGGTCTACATGCTGAGCGTGCTGATGCTGGTGGCGACCCCGGGACCGGTGGTGGCGCTGATCATCAATACCAGCATGAACGCCGGCCCGCGCCAGGCGCTGCTGACCGCCGTGGGCACCAACGCGGCCTCGCTGCTGTTGGCCCTGGTGGCGGTGCTGATGCTGACCACCGGCCTGTCCCTGGACCCGCGCCTGATCAGCTGGGTCAGCCTGCTGGGCTGCTGTTTCATCGGCTGGCTGGCGCTCCAGGGCCTGCGGGAAGCTGCCGCTGCGCCCGGCAGCGAACCTGAGGCCACTAGCCCACGGCGCCGTGGCCAGGGTCTGGCCACCGGTTTCCTGGTGGGGATCGGCAACCCCAAGGACATCATCTTCTTCGTCTCGTTCTTTCCCCAGTTCATCCAGGTCGGGCGCTCCCTGCAACACAGCGCCCTGCTGCTGACCCTGGTCTGGGCGCTGATCGACTTCACGGTACTGGGGGCCTACATCCTCGTCGCACGCCAAGGCTTCTCACTGAAGTACAAGCGCCTGGTCACCGGCTTGTCGAGCCTGGTACTGCTGAGCGTGGCACTGCTGGGGCTGGTCTATTCGGTGCTGGAGTTGCTGCGCCCGGCGGCCTGAGACGTCAGACGCTGCGCAGCTCCAGGGTCAGGTGAGCCAGCCCGGGCACCGGCATGATGGTCGGCAGCGAGAAACTGGTACTCATGGGCCAGGCTCGCGGCCTGTTGCGACAGACTCATCGCTGCACTCCTGTCTGGAGTAACGGCCAATGGCTTGCAGCAACTCATCCATCCCTACCCGCTCGCTATCGCTGAGTTCGGGTGCGCCGGATGTTCCAGGACATGGACGGCCCTGCCGCGCTTGAGTAGGCGACATATCTATATGACGAATACGGCTGCGCCCGGCTCGGCCGTTGCGCAAGACGCTATCGCCGCAAACCGTTGGCCTCCCGGAGGGCGCCGACCAACGGCATGGCCCGACAGAAAAAGCTGCTGTTCGTCATACGGCGTGGATTAACATAGCCAAGTGCCATCCCTCCTTCAGGACCCTCTCTTCCATGTTGCCCAGCATCCGATGATTGCCGTCTGGTCACTGCTCTGCCTGACCTCGCTGCTGGCCCTGCTGGTGCTCTGGCTGTTGCGCCGCGAACGGCTGGCCCAGGCCCAGTTGCGGGCCTACCGGGAACTCGGCCAGGGCCGGCCCGATACCGTGGAACGCTTCGAGCGCAGCCAGTACTTCGCACGGATCGGCACCTGGGACTGGGAGGTCGATACCCAGCACCTGTACTGGTCGGAAGCCATCTACGGCATGTTCGGCTTCAAGGTCGGCGAGGTGGTGCCCTCCTACGAACTGTTCTGCTCTTGCGTGCACCCCGAGGACCGCGAGCGGGTGCGCGCCGGCGAGCTCCATTGCCTGCGCACCGGCGACAACCACGATGAGGAATACCGGGTGATCTGGCCCGACGGCAGCATCCACTGGCTGCGCGAGACCGGCAACGTGGTGCGTAACGGGCACAACGCCACGGTGAAGATGATGGGGGTGGTACGCGATATCACCGACGAGAAGGTTTCCACCCGCCAGTTGCAGCGCCTGGCGCACTTCGATCCGCTGACCGGCCTGCCCAACCGCCTGATGCTCGAACAGCGCCTGTCGCGAGCCCTGGAACAGGCGCGCCTGGACCAGACTCGGGTGGCCCTGGTGTTCGTCGACCTCAATGGCTTCAAGGCGATCAACGACCAGTACGGCCACGCCATCGGCGACCGCGTACTGAGCGTCACCGCCCAACGCCTGCAAGGCGTGCTGCGCAGCAGCGATACCGTGGCCCGGATCGGCGGCGACGAATTCGTGGTGATTCTCGAAGGCTTGTCGCCGGCGCTGGACCTGGCCGAGGAAGCCGGGCGCATTGGCGAGAAGATCTTCAGCCAGCTGGCGCCGCCGGTGGAGGTCGACGACCGCCGGCACAGCGTGGGCAGCAGCCTGGGGGTCGCGGTGTTTCCCGACCACGGGGCACGCATGGACCAACTGCTGCACGTGGCCGACCTGGCGATGTACGAGGCCAAGCGCAGCGGCAACAACCAGTACCGCCTGGGCCAGTGAAGCCGCAGCTCAGCGCCGCAGCAGGCGTTCGCCCAGGTAGGCCAGGGCCTGCTGGAACAGCGGATGCCATTGTTCCGAGGGCGCCTCGGCCAGGGGATGCCAGAAGAAGCTGAACTCATGGCCGCCGTCATCGCCACAACGGTGGCTCCAGGATTCGGCCAGCGCCTGGACCACCCGGCATTCATGGAAGGCCCAGACCTGGCCAGGGAAGCCGGACTGCCAGATGCCCAGCGGGCGCACCGCGATGCCCTGGACCCCAGCCTCTTCCGCCAGTTCGCGGACCGCCGCCGCGGCCGACGCCTCGCCCGCCTCGATGCTGCCCTTGACCAGTTGCAGGCCAGCCAATGGGTGCCGAAAAGCCAGGATTTCCAGGCCTGCGCCCTGGCGCAACACCACGGGGCAGGCCTTGTTCGCCGGCAGGACCGCGCGTTCTGGATCAGTCATCGCGGGTCAGCACTTCCAGCAGTTCGATCTCGAACACCAGGTTGGCGTTGGCCGGGATCGAGCCCACGGCACGCTCGCCATACCCCAGGTGCGCCGGCACCAGCAGCTTGCGCTTGCCGCCGACCCGCATGCCCATCAGGCCCTGGTCCCAGCCCTTGATCACGCGCCCAGTGCCGATCACGCACTGGAACGGCTTGCCGCGATCATAGGAAGAATCGAAGCTGCTGCCGTCCTCCAGGAATCCGCGGTACTGGGTGGTGATCAGGGCGCCCTTGACCACGGCCTTGCCGTCGCCCAGCTGGATATCGATTACCTGCAACTCATCACTCATGCGTGCTCATCCTTCAACCATCGCCCCGGTGCGGGGCCGCGGCGGCTTTTTCGCAGAATTGCCCGGGCTTGGCAATCATCGTGGCTGGCCCTGCTGGTCCTGGGCTCGCTCGGCACCCCGCTGGGCAACCTGATCAAGGCTGCCATCGACCGCCAGTGCGAATTCCTCGCCGACGCCTCGGCCGTGCAGTTCACCCGCCCCTGGCCGAGCGCATACGGCGCCTGGATCCGCAGTGGGATGGACGCTTCAAGCCGCTGTAAATGCGCTACCAGAGGGCAATGTCGTAAGTGATGTAGAGGCGGTTGCTGTCGCGCCCACGTGAGTAGTCGGAGCGATACACGTAATTGCGCAGCTTCACTCCCAGCCCTTTGAACGAGCCCTGCTGGAGCACATAGGCCAGTTCGCTGTCGCGCTCCCACTCATCGACGCGGGTGCCGGACTTACCGTCATTACCGCTCAGGTAGCGGGAGCTGAAGGTCAGGCCGGGAACACCCAGGCTGGCGAAGTTGTAGCCATAGCCGAGCATCCAGGTCTTCTCACCCTCCTCGATGAACTTGCCGATCCCGGCATTACTGAAGGAGTAGACCGTGGCGCCGCTGATATAGGGAAGCCCGGCATCGCCACTGAGGCGCTGGTAGCCGCCGCCAAGGGAATGCCCGGCGATCGCGTAGGTCAGCTGGCCGCTGAACAGGCGGTTGGCGATCTTGCCGTCGAACGCCGCGCCTGAATCGGCGCTGCGGAAGTAGCGCAGGTCGCTGGTCAAGGTCCCCTGCCCCAGCGCCAGGTCATGTTGCAGGCCGACAAAGTCCTGCCGATAGAAGTTCTCGAGTTCGCCATGGAAATAGCTCAGGCGCAGGGTCTTGCTCCACTTGTATTCGCCCCCGCCATAGCGGAAGTCCCCGGACTGGCCGCCACTGTAGCCGTCGGGCACCAGCCCCACGCTGTCGGTGGAGTCGCGCAGTTTGAAGCGCTGCAGATAGCCGCCGGTCAGGCTCAGGCCGTCGATATCGGTGCTGGTGAACTGGGTGCCGTGGTAGGTCTGCGGCAACAGCCGGGCATCGTTGTAGACCAGTACCGGGGTCTTGGGCAGCAGGGTGCCGTACTTGAGCGTGGTCTTGGCCAGCCGCACCTTGGCCGTGGCGCCGGCACTGGCGAATTCGCCTGCGGCGCGCCCATCGTCGTGCACCGGCAGCAGCCCCGTGCCACTGCGGCCCTTGCCGGAATCGAGGCGCACGCCCCACAGCCCCAGGGCATCGACCCCGAACCCCAGGGTGCCGGGGGTGAAGCCGGACTGATAGTCGAGCAGCAAACCCTGGGCCCATTCGGTGCGCTCGCTCTTGGCCGTGCGCGCAGCCTTGGCGCCGAGGCCGTGTTCGTCGCGGAAGTTTTCATTGAAATAGACGTTGCGCAATTGCAGCTTGAGGCTGCTGTCGTCGATGAAACCCGCGGCCTGGACCAGGCTCAGGGACAACAGGCTCAAACCGGGAACAAGCATTGCGCGGATCAGCAAATGGCTCATGGGGTACTTCTCGTTGTTGTTATTCAAGGCGCAGGTCGCCAGGCGCCCCGCCAGCAGGCGCGCCAGGCAACCAAAGAGGGTTTTGAACGAGTCAAGCGAACAGGGTCAGGGCGCCGGTCAGCAAGGCCAGGGCGGTAATCACCAGAGAGGTCAGCACGGCCCACTTCACCGTGGCTTTCTGGAAGTCGCCGATGTCGCGATCCACCATGCCCACCAGCAGCAAGGTCGAAGCCACCAGCGGGCTCATCAGGTGCACCGGCTGGCCGAGGATCGAGGCGCGGGCGATTTCCAGGGGAGAAATGCCATAGGCCGCCGCCGCGTTGGCCAGGATCGGCACCACACCGAAGTAGTAGGCATCGTTGGACAGGACAAAGGTCAGCGGCATGCTGGTCAGCGCCACCACCAGCGGGAACAGGTGGCCCCAGGACGGCGGAATCCAGTCCACCAGGGTCTGTGCCAGGGCGTCGACCATCTTGGTGCCGGAGAAAATGCCAGCGAAGATCCCTGCGGCAAACACCAGCAGTACCACGGTCATGGCATTGCCTGAATGGGCGAGAATGCGCTCCTTCTGCACCTCCAACCGCGGATAGTTGATCATCAAGGCCAGGACAAAACCGATCAGGAACAGCACCGCCGAGTGCATCAGGCCCAGCACCAGCGCGGTCATCACCACCATTAGCAGCAGCAGGTTGACGTAGGCCAGCCTGGGCCGCTTGTGCGGGGTGTCTTCGAGAATGGCCTTGATGTAGCAGTCGCCACCGCCGCTTTGCAGCTGGGTATTGCCGATGCGCTTGCGTTCGGCCCGGCCCAGCAGGTAGGCGGTGAACACCACCCAGGCGGCGCCGCCGATCATGGTCGGCAGCAGCGGCACGAAGTACTCGCCGGCATCCAGGCCCAGGGCGGCGATAGCTCGGGTTGCCGGCCCGCCCCAGGGGGTCATGCCACTCATGATGCTCAACGACAGCATGGCAATGGTGGCGAGGATCATCGGGTTCATGCCGATGCGCTTGTACAACGGCAGCATCGCCGCGCAGGTGATCATGTAGGTGGTGGTGCCGTCACCGTCCAGGGCCACCACCAGCGACAGCAGTGCGGTGCCCATGGCGATTTTGGTCGGGTCGCCATTGACCCGCTTGAGAATCTTGCGGATCAGCGGGTCGAACAGCCCCGAATCGATCATCAAGCCGAAGAACAGAATGGCGAACAGCAACAGCGCCGCCGATGGCGCGACCATTTTCAGGCCGTCGAGCATCATCTTGCCGGTGGTGCCGGCAAACCCGCCGAGCACCGCGAAGACGATGGGCACCAGCGTCAGCGCGACGATGGGCGACAGGCGTTTGGTCATGATCAGGACGGTGAAGACCACCACCATGGCAAGGCCGAGTAAAGCGAGCATAAGTCGATTCTCTTGTTTTTATGGTGAGCGTGGCCGGCGCGCGGGCGCACGGCCACCCGAGCACCGGACGCCCCCGATCAAGGGCGCCCGGCACAGGTGTTGAGTCGGTACGTGGGGTAAAGCGGTACAGCCGGCCGGTCTAGCCGAGCTTGCTCGCCAGGGCGGCCACTGGGGTGTCATCGGCGGCAGCGGCCTGGGCCGCAAGCGGCTGGCCATTGAGCGTGCGCAACAGCACCTGGCGGTCGCAGGCCTGCTCCGAGAGGGCGATCACCACGGTTGCCACGGCGTTGCTGGCCAGGCTGGTCAAGGCCCGGGCCTCGGACATGAAGCGATCGATGCCGATCAGCAACGCCAGGCCCGCCAGGGGAATGTCATGAATCACCGTCAGGGTCGAGGCCAGGGCCACGAAACCGCTGCCGGTCACCCCGGCGGCGCCCTTGGACGACAGCAGCATGATTGCCAGCATGGTGACGACCTGACCGGCACTCAGCTCGATGTTGCACGCCTGGGCAATGAAGATCGCCGCCAGGGACAGGTAGATCGCCGTACCGTCGAGGTTGAACGAATAGCCGGTGGGCAGCACCAGCCCCACCACGCTCTTGCGGCAGCCCAGGGCCTGGAGCTTTTCCAGCATCCGCGGCATCACCGGCTCCGTGGACGAGGTGCCAAGCACCACCAGGAACTCTTCACGCAGGTAGCGCAGCAGCTTCCACAGGCTGAAGCCGTTTGCCCGGCAAATGCCCCCCAGGACCACGAAGACAAAGAAGCCGCAGGCGACATACAGGGTCATGATCAGTTTGGCCAGGGCGCCCAGGGAGGTGATGCCGTACTGGCCCACGGTAAAGGCCAGGGCGCCGAAGGCGCCGACGGGGGCAAAACGCATCAGGTAGGAAAAAATCTTGAACACCATCTGCGAGGCCGATTCCAGCACCTCCAGCACCGGCTTGCCGCGCTCGCCCAGGGACGACAGGGCAAACCCGCACAGCACCGCGATAAACAGCACCGGCAGTACCTCGCCTTTGTTGAAGGCGCCAATGAAGGTCTCGGGGATGATGTGCATGAAGAACTCCACCACCCCCAGCTTGGCCGCCGACTCGGTGTACTGCGACAAGCCCTGGGTGTTCAGCCGGGTGGGGTCGATGTTCATCCCCGCGCCGGGCTGGAACAGGTAGACCGCCGCCAGGCCGATGAACAGGCTGATCAGCGTCAGGCCCAGGAACAACAGCAGGGTCTTGCTCAGCAGGCGGCCCAGGGAACGCTTGTCGTTCATGCCGGCAATACCGGTGACGATGGTGCAGAACACCACGGGAGCGATCATCATTTTGATCAGCTTGATGAAGGCGTCGCCCAGCGGCTTCAAGGCAATGGCTTGCTGGGCCCAGAAGTGTCCCACCAGTACCCCGAGGCACACCGCGCAGAGGATCTGGAAGTAGAGCGATTTAACTACTTTCATGGCATCACCCATTTTTAGAATTGTACTGATGCAATCAAGATCGACAGCGCGTCGACTAACCGGCAAGACGTTGTGAAGCAGGCGCGTAGACATACCCGGAAAACAACCGGCGTGCGGTCCGAACCACCGAAGCACGGATGGTTTCGGGGTTTGTTCCGCTGTAGGACAATACGACATCTATCGCCCCGCTGGGGTGTTCGATACGGACCTGATGCAGGCGCGGTTCACTGACCCCGCCCAGCATCTCGGCCACCACGCTGCCAGCGGTGACACAGGCGGTAGCCAGGCCGATGGAGCCGGTGATGGCCAGGGCCCGATGGCAGTTGTAGGGCATGAAATAGCGCACCGCCAGGGTGCCCCCCGCCCGGGCCCGGGACACCAGCACCGGCTTGGGAATCACTTTGTCGCTGACATCACCCAGCCCCATGGCCAGGCCGGCCTTGAGCCGCAAGCTCTCCAGGCGCTGGAGGAAGTCGCTATCGGCGTCCAGTTCGGCGGGGGTTTCATCACCGCGCTTGCCCAGGCAGGCCGCCTGCACCAGCACCATGGGCATGGCCATGTCGATGCAAGTCACCGCGATGCCGTCTATCAAGTCCCGAGGCTGGCCGGTGGGGAACAATTGGCCGGTCTTGCTGCCGGCGGCATCGAGAAAGGTCAGGGCTACCGGCGCCGCGCTGCCCGGTACGCCGTCAATGGTGGTGTCGCCTTCGTAGCTGACCTTGCCATCGGGGGTCTGGACCTGGGCATTGATCAATGTGCCGGTGTTGAGGTTGCGAATCCGCACCTGGGTCTGTGCCCCCTTGGCCTTGACCAGCCCCTGCTCGATGGCGAAAGGCCCGACAGCGCACAACATGTTGCCGCAGTTGGGCGCGGTATCGACCCGCCGCTGCGACACCATGACCTGGACGAACAGGTAATCGACATCCGCATCCGGGTGCAGCGACGGACTGACGATCGCCACCTTGCTGGTTTGCGGGCTACCACCGCCGATGCCGTCGATTTCCAGTTCGTGACCGGAGCCCATCAGGTTGAGCAACAGTTCATCACGCTCGGCCACTGCCACCGGCAGATCCCAGGCCAGGAAAAACGGCCCTTTGGAGGTGCCGCCGCGCATCAACACACAAGGAATTCGTTGCATGAATACTGACTCTTGTTGATCAATCGAGGTAATTGATGTTCTGGGCACAAGAGTGTCAGGGATTAAAATGTGTTTCCAATGCAAATATCAGAGAGATTATTGCGTTCAACGCATGAGTCAAATATCGTGTCCGCCAGCGCCCCACCCGACTCCCGCCTTGAGAAGCCCGCATGGAATATGAGCTCCAGGACATTAGATCTTTCGTGAAAATCGCCGAACTGGGGAGTTTCCACGAAGCGGCAGACGCCTTGCACCTGTCCCAACCGGCCCTGAGCCGGCGCATGAAAAAGCTCGAAGAGGGGCTGGGCACCGCCCTCCTCGATCGCACCACGCGCAAGGTCAGCCTGACCAGCGTCGGCCGCGACTTCCTGCCCAAGGCCCGCCGCCTGCTGGATGACTTCGACGATTCGATCCTCAACATCCGTGAGCTGGCGGAACGCCAGATCGGTCAGGTGACCCTGGCCTGTATCCCCACGGCGGCCTTCTACTTCCTGCCGTCGGTGATCCGCCTGTACAACCAGCGCTACCCGAAAATTCGCATCCGCCTGCTCGACCTCAGTGCCAACGAGGGCCTTGAAGCGGTGCTGCGCGGCGAAGCGGATTTCGGCATCAACATGATGAGCGGCCAGCACCCGGACATCGAGTTCGTGCCACTGGTCAACGAACCCTTTGTTCTGGCCTGCCGGCGCGACCACGAACTGGCCGGACGCCGTTCGGTGACCTGGTCGCAACTCAGCGACTATCGCTTGATCGGCGTTGGCCGCCTAAGCGGCAACCGCATGCTGCTGGATCATGCCCTGTCCGGCTTGAGCTGGCGGCCCCAGTGGTTCTACGAAGTGCAGCACCTGTCCACGTCGCTGGGCATGGTCGAGGCCGGGCTCGGGGTTTCGGCGATGCCAAGCCTGGCCATGCCCGCCGCCGATCACCCGACCCTGGTCAGCGTTCCGCTGACCGAGCCGGTGGTCAACCGCACCCTGGGCCTGGTGTACCGCCGCGGCGCATCGCTGTCGCCGGCCGCGGAAAAATTCGTGGCGATCCTGCTGGAGCAGTGGCCACATTGACCGGCCGGCGCTCCAGCGTCCCCCATATACTCCGACGTGCCTTGCCGGGCACGCCGCCAGTCTCAGAACACCCATGCCGTTTTTATCCGGGCGCAGGCTGGCGATAGCCATCCGCTCATCGTCATCGACGAGCCTCTATCATCACCTGCGCCCCGTTCTACCAGGAGTCCCCCCGATGCCCCATGAAGGCAACCTGCTACAAGCCGCCGTCGTGTTTCTCTGCGCCGCGGTCGTCACCGTGCCCCTGGCCAAGCGCCTGCAACTGGGGGCCGTGCTCGGCTACCTGCTGGCCGGGGTGCTGATCGGCCCGTCGGTGCTGGGCCTGATCGGCAATCCCCAGAGCGTCAGCCACATCTCCGAGCTGGGGGTGGTGCTGTTGCTGTTCATCATCGGCCTGGAGCTGTCGCCGCGACGCCTGTGGGTGATGCGCAAGGCGGTATTCGGGGTCGGCCTGGCCCAGGTGCTGCTGACCGGGGTCGTGATCGGCAGCGTGGCGCTGTTCCTCTTCGGCCAGACACTCAATAGCGCGGCGGTGCTGGGCCTGGGCCTGGCCCTGTCGTCCACCGCCTTCGGCCTGCAAAGCCTGGCCGAACGCAAGGAGCTGACCAGCCCCCACGGGCGCCTGGCGTTCGCCATCCTGCTGTTCCAGGACATCGCCGCGATCCCGCTGATCGCCATGGTGCCGGTGCTGGCCGGCGTCGATCACCACACCAGCAGCGCCGAGGACCTGCGCCACGGCCTGCAGGTGCTGGGCAGCATCGCCGTGGTGGTGGTCGGTGGCCGCTACCTGCTGCGCCCGGTGTTTCGCATCGTGGCCAAGACCCGCTTGCCGGAGGTCTCCACCGCCACCGCCTTGCTGGTGGTGATCGGTACCGCCTGGCTGATGGACCTGGTGGGCGTATCCATGGCCCTGGGCGCCTTCCTCGCCGGCCTGCTGCTGGCCGACTCGGAATACCGGCATGAGCTGGAAGCCCAGATCGAACCCTTCAAGGGCCTGCTGCTGGGCCTGTTCTTCATCAGCGTCGGCATGGGCGCCAACCTCAGCCTGCTGCTCAGCGCGCCCCTGGCCGTGCTGGGCCTGACCCTGCTGCTGATCGGCCTGAAGCTGCCGCTGTTGTTCGTGGTCGGGCGCCTGGCCGGTGGCCTGGACCGCGAGCATGCGATCCGCCTCGGGGTGGTGCTGGCGGCGGGCGGGGAGTTCGCCTTCGTGGTGTTCAAGATCGGCCGCGACCAGGGCCTGTTCGACGCGCGCCTGCACGACCTGCTGGTGCTGACCATCACCCTGTCCATGGCCCTGACCCCGCTGCTGTTGCTGGCCTGCTCGCGCCTGCTCAAGCCCAAGCCGAAAGCAGTGGAGATGCCCGCCGAATACCGCCGGATCGACTCCGACCACCCGCGGGTGGTGATCGCCGGCATGGGCCGCATGGGCCAAATCGTGGCGCGTATCCTGCGGGCACAGAAGGTGCCGTTCGTGGCCCTGGACACCTCGGTGGAAACCATCGAGCTGATCCGCAGCTTCGGCGGCGGCATCCCGGTGTTCTATGGCGACCCGTTGCGGCCGGAGATCCTCAGTGCGGCCAAGGTCGGCCAGGCGGAGTTCTTCGTCATCGCCACCGACGACCCGGACACCAACATCAAGACCGCCGAGCAGGTGCGCAAGCTCTATCCGCACCTGAAGGTCATCGCCCGCGCACGTAACCGCCAGCACGTGCACCGCCTGGTGGACCTGGGCGCCCAGGCCGTGCGGGAAACCTACTACTCGAGCCTGGAGATGAGCCGCCGGACCCTGATCGGCCTCGGGCTCAGCCAGGTCCAGGCCGACTCGCGGATCCAGCGTTTCACCCAGCACGACCAGCAATTGCTGGCCGCCCAGCATGAGGTCTACGACGACGAGGCCAAGGTCATGCAGACCGCCCAGGAAGCCCGTGCCGAACTGGCCCGCCTGTTCGAGGCCGACGAAGAGGACGAACGCCTGGAAGAGAACCTGCTGCCGCCGATGCGCTGAAGCACTCTCCTGACAGATTCTGTCAGCCGCCCGGTCTAGATTGGGCGGCCTCCCTCCCCAGACAGGAACCCTCGATGAGCGACGCTGCCCCTGCCCTCAAGGAAATCTTCAACCAGCAACGCCTAATGCATATCGCCGACGCCATGCGCGAGGTGTATCCGGCGTTCGACCACCCGGGCTTTCTCAAGCGCGCCAGCCAGGGCCTGGCCGAGCTCTCGGTGATGCAGCGCCTGGCGCGGGTCAGCGACAGCCTGCACCAGGTGCTACCCGGGCCCTACGAGCACAGCCTGGAACTGCTGTATGCCCTGGCGCCACGGCTCGACAGCCGCTTCGTCTGCATGTTCCTGCCGCACTTCGTGGCCAGCCATGGCGCCCATGACTTCGCCCGTTCCATGGCGGCACTGAAGTTCTTCACCGGTTTTGGCTCCTCGGAGTTCGCCGTGCGCCCGTTCCTGGTCAACCAGCAGGCGGCGACCCTGGAGCATATGTACGACTGGTCGCACGATCCGGACGAACACGTGCGCCGCCTGGCCAGCGAAGGCAGCCGCCCGCGCCTG
Source organism: Pseudomonas sp. KCJK8993 (assembly GCF_046230915.1). Lineage (NCBI taxonomy): Bacteria > Pseudomonadati > Pseudomonadota > Gammaproteobacteria > Pseudomonadales > Pseudomonadaceae > Pseudomonas > Pseudomonas sp. KCJK8993. The sequence goes on along the minus strand of NZ_JBJJLO010000086.1, from coordinate 9,339 downwards.
CCCTGGTCATTCCGCCTGGAACGCCTGCAGGCCGAACCTGGGCTGGCGGCGCCGATCCTCGAGCGACTGCGCAACGACCCGAGCCTGTATGTGCGCAAGTCGGTGGCCAACCACCTCAACGACATCACCAAGGACCATCCGCAGTGGGTGCTGCAACGCCTGCAAGACTGGCCGCTGGAGCAACCGCACACCGCCTGGATCGTCCGCCATGGCCTGCGCAGCCTGATCAAGCAGGGCGAGCGCCAGGCCCTGGCCTTGATCGGCGCCGGGGCCCGCGCCGAGGTCCAGGTAACGCACTTCAGCGTCACGCCCGCGGCCTTGCGCCTGGGCGAGCGCCTGGAACTGGCGCTGGAACTGGTTTCCAGCAGCTCGCAGCCCCAGCGCCTGGTGGTGGACTACGCCATCGACTACATCAAGGCCTCGGGCGCCGCCAGCACCAAGGTGTTCAAGCTCAAGACCTTCACCCTGCCCGGCCAGGCGCGCCAGGCACTGGCCCGCCAGCAGCAGATCCGTGAATTCACCACCCGCCGGCACTACCCCGGGCGCCATCTGGTGCACCTGTTGGTCAACGGCGAACGGCTGGCCAGCGCGCATTTCGACCTGCTGCCCTGAGCCCCTCTCAAACCCCACAAGGAAGACCCCATGGCAATCATCAGCAGGTGGGCCAAGTCCATCGCCAAGGTATTGGAAAGCAGCTTTGCGGTGAGCAGCAGCATCGCCGACCACAAGACCATCCTGGGCGACGCCCGGGAGAGTTTCATCCGTGATGTGCTGCAACGCTTCCTGCCGCGCAACATCAGCATCGGCTCGGGGCAGATCGTCGATGCCGAGGGCGGGATCTCCAGGCAGATCGACCTGATCATCTACCGCAACGACTTTCCCATCCTGCGCACCTTCGGCTCGGCCGATGTATACCTGATCGAAGGCGTGGTGGCCACGGTGGAGGTCAAGTCGCAGCTCAACGAAACGCAGTTGTTCCAGGCCCTGGAGAACGGCAAGTCGGTGCGCAACCTCAAGGTGTCGATCACCCCGGAATCCATGGACCACTACAGCCAGTTCATGTACCGCAAACCGTTCGCCGAACTGCCCCCGGCGCAATCCTTCTCGGTCCGCGACCAACTGCTGCCGCCAACCTACATCTATGGCTACAACGGCTATACCGCCAGCAGCCTGGACACCTTGCGCCAGAGCCTCAACGCCTGGCATGGCGAGCTTGGCCAGGGCGAGCAGGACGTGACCCTGATGCCGGAGGTGATCGCCACCCAGGGCTGCGTGACCCTGAAGAACCTCAACAACATCCTGGGCCTGCCTCGGGTCGCCGGCGAAGAACTGGAAGCCTGCCGCCAGGCCTTCAACCGGGCGCTGGGATTGAGCCTGAACAAACGCGAGTTCCTCGGCTATTTCCGCGAGCGCGACGACCAGGGCTTCGACTACGGGATCGGCCTGAAAACCTGCGAGGCGCCCTTGCAGTACCTGATCTCCAGCCTGCTGCAGACCCTCACCAGCCGGGTCGGTCATCCGCAGCTGGGCAGCACCGCGATCCAGTACGACCTGAGCCGCTATCACCTGAGCGAAGAGATGGAGGGTCGCTGGTCGGGCGCCGCGGTGAACCTCACGCGCATCAGCGACCCACGGCTGGACTTCGCCCGGGCCAACGGCTTGTGAAACCTGCGCTGCGGCCACGTGCAACTCGGCCGCAGCGCGCCGGGCTTCAGTCCTTGGCGGTCGTGGCCGGCAACGCTATCAGGTGGTCGTCGCAGCCAAAGCCCACCACGTGCTCGCTGCCCCAGGACACCTCCACCACCGCAATGCACGGGTCATAAGACTCGCCCACCAGGCTGCCATCGGCCTTGAACACCCGCAGGTAGCCAGCGGTGGAGTAGCGCGAGCTGTCGCCATCGCCGGGCATAGTCATGGTCGCAATCCTGGCGCGCCAGCTGAACAGCCGGTACTTCTGGTAGTAGAAGGCCCGGTCGTCACGGTAGTAGCGATCCTGGTAGGGCGTGCCGTAGTAGAACCAGCCATAACCCTTGTACGCCAGGAATACGGCCAGTACTGCGCCGAGCAGGCGTTTGCTGTGTTTCATCGGGGTTGTACCGAGGAGAACTTCAGGGTGGGGTCACGCCGAGCATCCGCAGGCAGGCCTGGACGATGGCGTCGGCCAGGGCCTGGCCATCTTCCTGGCGGGCGGCGATCACGTCATCGGTGGCGCCGTGCACCCCGGCATAGATCAGCGAGGCGATCACCGTCGGCTGTTCCAGGGGCCAGCAACCGGCTTGCCGCCCTCCTTCGAGGATACCCTGCAACTGCTGCAGGATCGCATTGCGCTCCGGGTTGCCGCGCCCATGGTGGTGATGGTTGGGGTAGACAATATCGTGCAGGCGGTAGGTGGCCAGGTAGGCCTGGACGCTGGCGCGGATCCAGCTGCCGACCTTCGCCACCCAGTCATCCTCGGCGCAGGCCGCCACCGCCTGTTCCAGGCACTCGAGGAAGTCCCGGGTATAGCGTTCGCCCAGGGCCGCCAGCATGTCGTTCTTGGATTGGAAGTAGTGATAGAAGGTGCCCTTGGCCACTCCGGCGCGCTCGACGATCTGGCTGATGGTGGTGGCCTCCACTCCCTGCTCCAGGAACAGGCTGCGGGCGGCGCCCATCAATTCTTCCAGGCGCACTTCGGCGGGTTTGGTCCGCGGCTGCGGCAGGTCGCTGGCAGGTTCCTGGGCCTTGTGGCGTTTCACGATCATGAACGATTCCGGGCGGTGACAAGGGCCGCCAGTCTAGGGCAATTGCCGGGCAAAAGAGAGTTGAGAATATTTATCATTTTCCATTGACCGACGGTCAGTCGAAATACTAACCTGAGTGCCTCGCCCCTCTCCAGCCCTCCACGGGAGATGTTTCATGGAACGCTATCGTCGCCCGGCCCTGGTGGCCGCCGCCTACCTCGGGACCTTCCTCGCCTCGCTGGACATCAGCATCGTCAACGTCGCCTTGCCGACCCTGCAACAGGCCCTTGCCACCGACCTGGCCGGCCTGCAATGGGTGGTCAACGCCTATGCCATCTGCCTCTCGGCCTTCATGCTCTCGGCCGGCCCCCTGGGCGACCGCTTCGGCCACAAGCGCTGCTGGCTGGCCGGGGTGCTGTTGTTCACCTTGGGTTCGGCGCTCTGTGCCCTGGCCCAGGAGCTCGGGTTACTGCTGGCCGGACGGGCCGTGCAGGGGCTGGCCGGGGCACTGCTGATTCCCGGGGCGATGCCGATCCTCAGCCACGCCTTCCCCGACCTGCGCCAAAGGGCCCATGTCATCGGCGGCTGGTCGGCGTTCAGTGCCCTGGCGCTGATCCTCGGCCCCCTGGTGGGCGGCCTGCTGCTGGAGTCCGTCGGCTGGCAGAGCATCTTCCTGATCAACCTGCCCATCGGCCTCCTGGCCCTGGTCCTCGGATGCTGGGGCATCAGCGAGCGCAAGCACCCACAGCACGCCGCCCTCGACCCACTGGGCCAGGCCCTGAGCGTGTTGTGGCTGGCGGCCCTGACCTATGGCCTGATCCTCGGCGGCGAAGAAGGCTTCGCCAGCCGTGGCCCCCTGCTGACCTTGCTGGTGGCGGCCGTGGGGCTGTTGGCCTTCACCCTGGTGGAGCGGCGGGTGCAGCGACCGCTGGTGCCCCTGGACCTGTTCCGCCAGCGTCCGTTCGCCGTGGCCAACCTGGCCTCGTTCATCCTCGGTTTTTCCAGCTACAGCAGCCTGTTCTTCTTCTCGATCTTCCTGCAGCAGATCCAGGGCTGGTCCGCCGCCGAGACCGGCCTGCGCCTGCTACCGCAATTCACCGTCACCGGCCTGGTAGCCATCGGCTTCGGGCGCATCAACCAGCGCGTGCCCCTGCCCTGGTTGATGGTGGCCGGCTACGGTCTGGTCGGCTTGACGATGACCGCCATGACCCTATTCGACGCCCACACGCCCTACTGGCTGGTGGGCTCGCTGCTGGGGCTGCTGGGCCTGGGCATGGGCCTGGCGCTGCCGGGCACCGGCCTGACGGTGATGGCCTGCGCGCCGCCGGAACGCGCCGGGATCGCCTCGGCCAGCATGAACGCCCTGCGCCAGACCGGCATGAGCATCGGCATCGCCCTGCTCGGCAGCCTGATGGGCGCCCGGGCCATCCAGGTACTGGGCGAATCGGCCCGGGCCAGCGGCATGGCCGATGCCGGCGAACTGGCCCACCGAGCGGTGACCGAACACCAGTTGCCCCTGGACGACCCGCTGTTCGGCGAGCTGTACCGCACGGCCATGACCAGCGGTTTGCACCTGGCCATGCTGCTGGCGGGTGCCTCCGGCCTGCTGGCCATGGGCTTGCTACTGGCCGTTCGCCGACAAGCCCGCGCGAAACAGCCCGCAGGGCCTGGCCGAGCCCAGCCCCGGGCGGTCGAGGATTAGTGGGCTGGGGATGATGTGCGTCGTCAATTGCATGGACAGGGCCGGGGCATTGACAAGCTCGATGGCGGCTTCGACCATCGGCGCCGCAACGGCCGCTGCCGGCCCATGACTCAGGAGATCAAGGATGAAGAGGCTTTCGCTGGCGCTGTGCCTGATGGCAGGCGTGGGCCCGGCTGGCGCGCAGGACCTGGCGGCTGCACGCCAGTCCCTGAAGAACTATGGCCTGGCCTACTGCATGGCCAGGCAGTTTCCCGAGCGCTCGGCCATGGGCGAGGACGTTGGGCATGCCATCGGCATGTATGGCGTCTTGGGCGCTGGCCTGCATCAGGTCCTGCAGGACGAAGACACACTCACGACCCTGCATGACCCCTATGACGCCACCACCGACTACGTCTTCAAGGCTTATGACCAGGTCGCGGCCAACAGCAAGCACCGCCCTGGCAAGGTCGTGCTGCACGCTTGCTTGCAGGTCTACAACTCCAGAGCCTTCGACCGGTTCATCCGGACCCAGGACTCCTACATCCGCCAGCAAGACCTGCAAGCTGCCGGCCCCAACTCCTGACAGCGCTCGATGTGCCAATGGCGACAGACTCGCCCTGGCCTGGCCGCGCACCGACAGCAACCGGTGGCAGGTGTCGCTTAAACACCGGTCGAGGTCGAATCCAGCGCTCGGTCAGCGGTGCCACTGTCCATACTCAGGCACTTGTCCCCGGTAATGGAATACGCCCGTGAACCTGCCGCAGCCGCCCGCCCCTTGCCTGGTCAATCCCCTGCCCCTGGACCCGCAACAGCGGCGGCTGTTCCACGAACAGGGCTACCTCAAGCTGCCGGGATTGCTGACCAGCGCCGCCATCGAAACGTTGCGTCAGCTGGTGGAGCAGCAATTGCGCCCGACCCAGGCCAGCGCTGGCGAGGGGTTCAACCGCCTGACCCACCGCCTGGAGCAGGACGGCATTCTCCGGCAACTCCAAGGCCAGCCGGCATTGGCCCAGGTACTGACTTACCTCACCGACAGCCGGCTGATCCTGTGCGAGGCCCAGGGCTTCGAGCTGGACCAGGGGCGCTCGGGTTTCGCCTGGCACTACGATTCGCTGAACTTTCGCTACATCCGCCCCCAAGACCCGGCCTACAGCCTGTGGCTGCCCCTGCAACCGGTACGCCCAGAGGCACAGGGTGGCGGCATGGCCTGGGTGCCGTTGTCGCTGTGCTCGGCCCTGGGCAACTTCCAGTTTTCGCGAATGCTGGCCCAGCAGTTGGCCCTAGGCGAGTCGATCACCGAGCTGTCCGAGCTCTTGCGCCAGACCTACGCCAGCCCGGGCCCCTTGACCGAGCGTTTCGAGCGACAGCGCATCGAAGAGGCCTTCGAGCCCGGCGATGCCCTGCTGTTCAGCAAGTACCTGTGGCACCGCTCCAGCCCCTTGCTCGCCGGTGAGCTGCCACGGCGCCAGGCCGTGACCCTGCGCCTGGTGGCTGCCCAGGCACGCCTGGACCCGCTGTTGCAGGACGGCGAGACCCGCACCACTGGCGGCCTGGGCATGGGCCAGGAACGCGGGGCACTCAAGCCACTGTCCTATGGCTCGCGCTTCGTCGATATCCAGGCCGGCGACCTGCTCAGCCGCTCGGCCCACTGTGGGCCGCTGTTGTGAATCACATGCTGAAAAGCCGGCGAGAGTCACTAGGTCGATCAGCGGTTTACATGCAGAATGAGCGGCCTCCAAGCAAGAGTTCAAGCAACAACTGTCGCATTGAACCGAATCACCCATCATGGACGACTGGTAACCCACCGGTAGCGCATGGTCCCTACAGGACGCTCATAAGGATATTGAAATGCTCATCAGCTCTGCTTCGCCACAAGCACTCGTCGACTGGTTCCACACCCGGCAAATAGAACAACGATTACTCTGTGTAATGCTTGCCCCGAGCGACGCCGATCAGCAAAAGCTTGCGTCGCTGATTGCCAACCTGGATGAAGCAGATTCCGCCATGGGACGCAAAGTTGCCTTCATCCTGCTGGATCCGACGACTGACAATACCTTGGGTATTCTCGAGCAACCTGGAGGAAATGTTGTCGCGTTCCCGGGCCGCGCCTTTCCTTCACAGCAGACTGGCAACAAGCCCATACACGCCCTGCGAGACGAGCAGGCTTTTCAGGACCTGGGGCCAGGCTGGGAGGACCTGCGCAAGAGGATGGCGAAGAATTCGTCGAAAGCCACTGCACAGTTCGTTCCTGCATTCGCCGAACTCTTTGCCATTTCCCCAAGCGAGCAACCCTGTCTGTGTGTCCTGGTCAAAGGACTCGACAAGTCCGTGGTCCTGCCGCTGGGAAGCGATTGGAGCACGACAAGCCTGCTGGCGTTGATGACCCAGTTGCATGAAATCGCAAACCGCACTCCGGATTTTCGTAGCGCCTATCAGCAACTCGAGATAGGTGACCTCAGATCGCCTCTGCCGCCCATGCAAAAAGCCCTCGAGGAAATCGACGAATCCATTTCGACCTTGACCCAGGTCCTGGAAAAACTCCTGTCGCGCTATCAAGGCACCGACAGTGATCACCACATGGTGGCGAGTTTCATCGCCGACCGATGCCCAGGAACGAAGCGGCTGTTGCAGATCTTCAACGAACTGTCCTTCAATGCCGACCCTGACTTCCAGCAAGACCCTCAAGTACTGCGGGCCGAGAAGCTGATGGCACAGATCGGTAAGATCAGGAACAAGATCAGAGACGATCGCCAACGCCGGGAAACAGCCTTGTCCCTTGCCGATCGAGCGCAAATGATCGTGGAAAGCCGGGAACAGTTGTTTATTTCCCTGAGCAAGCTGCGGCCGTTGCGCGAGGTGTCCACCAGCACCATCAATATCCGATTGCTCGGCGGACTCAAAAACCAGCTGGAATGGATAGACTTGGTAGGTAACACCCAGGAAAAAGTCGTCAGCGCGGTTGAGTGGTGCCTCAAGCTCTTCAGCAAGTAACCGCCTCTCAAGTCCCCAGCAAAACCGGCTGGTGCGTGGCGCACAGCTCCATGAGGTAGTCCCAGACCACCCGCAGGCGCACCGACTTGTGCAGCTCGCGGCGGGTGCTGATCCAGTAGGCGCGCTGGATGCTCTCGGTGGGCAGCAACGGCACCAGCTGCCGATCCGTGGCGGCCATGTAGCACGGCAGCACCGCGATCCCCAGCCCCGAACGGGCCGCCTCCTGCTGGGCGATGACGCTGGTGCTGTGGAACAGCACCTGGGGGTTGCGACAAAAGCTGTTGAGGAACATCAGCTCCTGGCTGAACAGCAGGTCGTTGACGTAGCCGATCCAGGCATGGCGCCCCAGGTCCTCGCGATTGCGCAGCGGCGGCGCGCGGTCCAGGTAGGCCTGGCTGGCGTACAGCGCCAGGCGGTAGTCGGTGAGCTTGCGAGTCACCAGCATGTCGGCACTGGGCCGTTCCAGGTGGATGCTGATTTCCGCCTCGCGGTTGAGGATGCTGACGAACCGCGGCACCGCCACCAGTTCCACCTCCAGCCCCGGGTAACGCTCGAACAAACCGCCCATGCGGCTGGCGAGGAACTTGATCCCCAGGCCCTCGGTGACGCCGACGCGGATCTTGCCCAGCAGCGCGCTGGACTGGGTGATTTCCTCCTGGGCCAGCAGCGCCACGTTCTCCATGGCCTCGGCGTGCTTGAGCAGCGCCTCGCCGGCCGGGGTCAGCTCATAGCCCTGGGCGTGCTGGACGAACAGCGCGGTGCCCAGGGCCTTCTCCACCGCCTCGATATGCCGCGCCACCGTGGCATGGGTGGTGTTCAGCCGCCGCGCCGCGGTGAGCAGGCGCCCGCTGCGTTGCAGTTCGAGAAAAAAGCGCAGGTCGTTCCAGTCGAACATGGGGATTCCTTGCCGATATCTTGAGGCGAACACTGTTAGAAAACGCACAGCAGGTGGGCAAAAATTAACATTCTTTTGACGAAAGCTAACAACTAGGATGAAGCACAAGGCTGCCGCGGATGACGGCCTGCTAATAAGAATCTGCCAACGAGGTCACGGATGCTTCCTGCCTTTGACGCTTTCGACTACATCGTGGTCGGTGCCGGTCCCGCCGGCTGCCTGCTGGCCAATCGCTTGTCCGCCAATCCCGAGCAGCGGGTGCTGCTGCTGGAAGCCGGCGGGCGCGACAACTACCCCTGGATCCACATTCCCGTCGGCTACCTGTTCTGCATCGGCAACCCACGCACCGACTGGTGCTTCAAGACCGAGGCCGAACCGGGCCTGCAAGGTCGCGCCTTGAGCTACCCACGGGGCAAGGTGCTGGGCGGCTGCTCATCGATCAACGGCATGATCTACATGCGCGGCCAGGCCGCCGACTACGATGGCTGGGCTGCCGAGGGCAACCCGGGCTGGAGCTGGAACGAGGTCCTGCCGCTGTTCAAGAAGAGCGAGAACCACTTCGCCGGGGCCAGCCCGCTGCACGGCGCCGCCGGTGAGTGGCGGGTGGAGCGCCAGCGCCTGTCGTGGCCGATCCTCGATGCTTTTCGCAGCGCTGCCGAACAGAGCGGCATCCCCCGGATCGACGACTTCAACGGCGGCGACAACGAAGGCTGCGGCTACTTCCAGGTCAACCAGAAGGCCGGGGTGCGCTGGAACGCCGCCAAGGCCTTCCTCAAGCCCATCGCCCAACGCCCCAACCTCACCGTCCTGACCGGCGTCGAGGTCCAGCGGCTGCTCCTCGAAGGCGGCCGCGCCACGGCGGTGCGCGCCATGGCCCAGGGGCGCCAGCAGGACTTCAAGGCCCGTCGGGAGATCATCCTCTGCGCCGGCTCCATCGGCTCGCCGAGCATTCTCCAGCGTTCCGGCATCCGCCCGGGGGCTGTTCTTCAACGTCTTGGCATCCGCGTTCCCCATGCCCTTCCCCGGGGCGGGGGGACACCCCATGGACACCT
>NZ_JBJJLO010000085.1:0-29498 GCF_046230915.1 Pseudomonas sp. KCJK8993 | reverse complement strand
GGACGGCGAGCTGCGCCGGCGCATGTGGGCCAGCGAGGGCAGGGAGGCGCATCTGCAGGGGCGGGATTTGTTGGGCGGGGCGGGGGAATCGCCGCGCTTCGGGCTGCTGGCGCTGTCGGTGGAAAACCACGAGGCGCAGCGCGCGCGGGAACTGATCGCTGCGTACAATGCCGCCCTGCCGTTGCCCTTCGAAGAGCCGGAGGGTTTTGCCGGCGTGCTGGTCTGTTAGGCTGAGCGCCGATTTGCCGAGAGTCGTATTACCCCATGTGTGGACGTTATGCCCTGTTTCGCTGGAACCCCGCCTTCGCGGCCTTGCCGGGATTTCCCGCGGACCAGCGGGCCCAATGGAACATTTCGCCGAATGATTCGGTACTGATCCAGCGCCTGGAGAGCGACCAGCGCACCCTGGCCAGGGCTCGCTGGGGCTTGACCCCGGCCTGGTTGACCGACCTGTCCCGTACCCCGGCCCACGCCCGGGCGGAAACCCTGGCCGAGCAGCCGATGTTCCGCCAGGCGTTTCGCGAACGGCGTTGCCTGCTGCCGGCCAACGGTTTCTATGAATGGCGCGGGGGTAGCCGCAAGCGTCCTTATTGGCTGACCCCGGGGGAGGGCTCGTCGATTTTCTTCGCTGCGATCTGGGAGGCCTATCCGGTCCAGGAGCAGGTCTGGCTGAGTACCGCGGTGGTGACCCAGGCGGCTTCTACCCTGCGCCGCCCGCTGATCCTCGACGCTGCCGGCCAGGATGCCTGGCTGGATCCGCAGACTCCCCTGCATGTCTTGCACGCCTTGCTGGCCCGCCCGCCCGCGGCCTTGCGCGAGCGGGTCCTGGCCAACCTGGTCAACGATCCCAAGCTCAACGGGCCGGAGTGCCTGACCCCCGCCTGAGGCCGGGGCGAGGCATCTCGCCGCTCAGACCTTGAACTGATTGATCAGGCGCCGTTGCTGTTCGGCCAGCTTGGTCAGGCCGGCACTGGCGGCGCTGGACTCGTCGGCCCCGCCAGCCACTTCGTTGGCCACCTGGCCGATGTTGATCACGTTGCGGTTGATGTCCTCGGCCACCGCGCTCTGTTCCTCGGCGGCGCTGGCGATCTGGGTGTTCATGTCGTTGATCACCGAGACCGCCTGGGTGATGGTCTCCAGGGCCTGGGCCGCCTTGGCCGCATGCTCCACGCTCTGGTCGGTCTTGTGCTGGCTGTCCTCCATGACCCGCACCACTTCCCGGGTGCCTTGCTGCAACTGCTGGATCATCGACTGGATTTCCTCGGTGGCCTGCTGGGTCTTCTGCGCCAGGTTGCGCACCTCGTCGGCGACCACCGCGAAGCCGCGGCCTTGTTCGCCGGCACGGGCGGCCTCGATCGCGGCGTTGAGGGCCAGCAGGTTGGTCTGTTCGGCGATCCCGCGGATGGCGATGAGGATGGCGTTGATGTTCTCGCTGTCCTTGGCCAGGGTCTGCACCACGGTCACCGCGCGACCGATCTCTTCGGCCAGGGCGGCGATGGCACTGGAGGTGTCACGCACCACCTGCATGCCCTGGCTGGCGGCCTGGTCGGCGTGACTGGCCGCTTGCGCGGCCTGGGTTGCGTTGCGTGCCACATCCTGGGCGGTGGCGGTCATCTCGTGCACCGCAGTGGCCACCTGGTCGATTTCCACCATCTGCTTGTGTACGCCCTGGTTGGTGCGGATGGCGATATCGGCGGTGTGCTCCGAAGAGTCGCTGACACTCTGCACCGACGTCACCACCTGGCCGATCATCGCCTGCAACTTGGCCAGGAAGGTATTGAAGCCCCTGGCGATCGAGCCCAGTTCATCGGCCCGGTCGCTGCTCAGGCGGCGAGTCAGGTCGCCTTCGCCCTGGGCGATATCGTCGAGCATCGCCACCATCTGTCGCAGTGGCCGGGCGATGCCGTGGCCCACCAGCCAGATCACCAGCAGGCCGACGCCGGCGATCACCAGGCCGACCATGGCCATGCCGAAAGTGTCGGCCTGGCGCTGTTCGGCCAGGTCGCCCTGGAGCTTGTCCAGGTCGGCCATTACCGCGCCCAGGGGCAACTGCAGCATCAGGGTCCACTGGGCATCGGTCTGGCCGATGCCGAAGGGCAGGTAGAGGGCGATCTTGCCGTTGGCCTGGTCGATGTCATAAGTCACTTCGCCGCGCTTGAGGCTGGACAGCTTGGCGACGGTATCGCTGTTGAGTACGTCGCTGACCTTCTCGCCGAACTTGCCGGGATCCCTGGTATAGGCCACCAGGCGCGCGTTGCCGCCGATCAGGGCCATCTCGCCGGCGCCGCCATAGAGCTTCTGGTTGGCGTCCACCAGCATGTCCTGGATGAAGTTCACCGACAGGTCGGCACCGACGATGCCCTGGAACTTGCCGTCCAGCAGGACGGGCTGGATGAAGGAGGCGAGCATCACCACCTTGTCGCCGACCTTGTAAGGGGCCGGGTCGATCACGCAGGGCTTGAGGTTGTCCTTGGAGCACAGGTAGTACTCGCTGGTCCGCACCCCGGTGGACAGCAGGGTCCGGTCGTTGACGTCGGCCAGTTTGTCCAGGCCCAGGCTGGAATCCTGGTTGCGGAACCACCAGGGCAGGAAGCGGCCGGTGGCGGCATCGATGCCGACCACGCTGGTGCCGACGTAGGCTCCGTCGTTGTGGTCGATGGCGTTGGGTTCCCAGCCTATATAGGCGCCGAGGATCTTCGGGTTCTGGGTGACGTTTTCCTTGATCAGGGCGATCAGCTGTTCGCGGCTCAGGTTCAGTTGCGCCTGGCCCTGGGCATCCCGGCTGCCCATCAGCGCGTTGACCCGCACCAGGCCTGCGGCAATCAGCAGCGGCGCCTCCAGTTCCCGCTGGATCTGGCTGACCTGGGTCTGCGCCAGGCCGCTCAAGCGCTGCTCGATGACTTGCTCGAACTGGGCCTGGGTCCTTTGTTGCACCATTTGCTGGGTCCTGGCGCCGGAGAACAGGGCATACAGCACCAGGGCTGCAACCACGCTGAGGACGATGGCTCCGGCCAGTGCGGCCACCGAAAACTGGATCGACTTGAACTTCATAGAGGCTCCGGGCGCAGGAATTGAGGTCTGCCGTGCTGTATCGGCCGCAGCCCCATGGGTCATTAGCCCTGATTGCACAAATGACGCGGCGCAAGAGGTGGATGTCGCTAGTGGCAAGGTGATATTCCAGATGCCACGGACCCTGGGGACAAGATGAATTTTTTCCTGCAGCGCTGGCCTGTGTCCCAATTGCGAGCAAAAAGCCATTTTGCATCTGGCGCGGATACCAACTCGCCCTTAGGATACGCGCCATGTTTTCAGGGAGGTTTTCATGAAGAAGAAGTCATTGGTTGTATGTGCGCTGAGCGCCGCGGTATTGCTCAGTGGTTGCGAGACGGTCAACACCACCAACGCAGGTGTAGTGGGCGTGGACCGCAAACAGTCCATGTTCAGCATGGTATCCAGTGCCGAGGTCAACCAGTCCTACGCACAGTCCTACCAGGAGACCCTGAGCGAGGCCAGCAGCCAGGGCGCGCTGGACAAGACCAGTGCCAACGCCAAGCGCCTGCAGGTCATCGCCAACCGCCTGATTGCCCAGGCCCCGAATTTCCGTCCGGACTGCGCGCAGTGGAAATGGGAAGTCAACCTGATCAAGAGCGATGAGCTCAACGCCAACTGCGGTCCTGGCGGCAAGATCATTTTCTACTCCGGCCTGATCGAGCAGTTGAAACTGACCGACGATGAGATCGCCGCGGTGATGGGCCACGAGATCGCCCACGCCCTGCGTGAGCACGGTCGCGAGGCGATGTCCAAGCAGTACGCGCTGGGTGCCGGCAAGCAGATCGCGACCCTGTTCGGTGTTTCTCAGCAGGCGGTTGCCCTGGGCGACAACGGCGTCAACCTGTTGATGACCCTGCCCAACAGCCGCGAGAACGAGAACGAGGCGGACCTGATCGGCCTGGAGCTGGCGGCTCGCGCCGGCTACAACCCGAACGCGGCCATTACCCTGTGGAACAAGATGGGCCAGGCTGCCGGTGGTTCCGCGCCGCCCGAGTTCATGAGTACTCACCCGGCTTCCACCAGCCGTATCGCTTCGTTGCAGGCGGCGATTCCCAAGGTGATGCCGCTGTACCAGCAGGCCAAGAAGCCCTGATCCACCGCGTCATCCGATGATGCATTCGCCGGCAAGGCGTTCCCGCAACGGGGGCTGCCTTGCCGGCGATTTCGTTTACAGCCAGCCGCTGCTCTGCATGGCCTTGTACACCGCGACCAGGGCCAGGATGAAGAACGCCGATGCCGCCAGGCGCCGGATCAGGGTCAGCGGCAGTTTGTCCGCGGCGAAATTACCGGCAAGCACCACTGGCACGTTGGCGATCAGCATGCCCAGGGTGGTGCCGATGATCACCAGCCACAATTCCGGATACTGAGCAGCCAGCATGACCGTGGCGACCTGGGTCTTGTCGCCGATCTCGGCCAGGAAGAAGGCGATCAGGGTCGTCAGGAAAGGCCCGAACTTGCGCGCGGTGGTGGCTTCGTCATCGTCCATCTTGTCCGGCACCAGGGTCCACAGCGCGGTGGCGGTGAAGCTGGCGGCGAGGATCCAGTGCAGGGTCGCATCCGAGAAGAAGCTGCCGAACCAGGCACCTACCGCACCGGCGGCGGCATGGTTGGCCAGGGTCGCGGCGACGATGCCGGCGATGATCGGCCAGGGTTTGCGAAAGCGCGCAGCCAGGATCAGGGCAAGGAGTTGCGTCTTGTCGCCGATTTCGGCCAAGGCAACGATTGCGGTGGGAACGAGCAGGGAGTCCAGCATCAGGGTTTTCCTAAGGGGCGGGTCGACACGGCTATGACACGTACAGCCTTCCCGCCCCGGGTAAGGTGTGCGTGTCATAGGTCTTGTCAAACCCGGCAGCCCGTCTGTGCGGACTCTTGGGTCGCATGCGCCATGGTCTGTGGACCAAGTATGTTGACGCATGCCGGACGAGCGTGGCGCTCGTGGGAGACTACTCCCCTAGGACGGAGCGGATTCTGCCTAGGCAAAATCCTTTCGGCAAGCCTTGTTTGTGAAAAAGACGCTCAGCCGCGCTTGGCCCGATAGATGCGGAAACCATCGCCTTCGGCCTTGATCGCGCAGGGCCCCAGGTACTCCTCGATCAGTGGCTGATAGCGCAGGAAACTGTTGGCGACTACCCGCAGTTCGCCGCCTTTTTCTAGATGTTCCCTGGATTTTCTCATCAGGTTTTCCGTGGCCTGGTAGTCGGTGTGGACCCCGGTATGGAACGGTGGGTTGGTCAGGATGCAGTTCAAGCCCATGGGCGCGGCATCGATACCGTCCCCGGTCAGGACTTCGCCTTCCAGGCCGTTGGCGGCCAGGGTCAGGCGGCTGCTCTGGGCGGCGAAGGCGTCCACGTCCAACAGGGTCACGCGGGTTTGCGGATAGCGGCGCTTGACCGTCGCCCCCAGCACCCCGGCGCCGCAACCGAAATCCAGCAGGTGGCCGGCGGGCAAATGGTCCAGGTGCTCGAGCAGCAGCGCGGTGCCGCGATCCAGGCGGCCATGGCTGAACACGCCGGGCAGGCTGACGACCTTCAGCGGCCCTTCGGCCAATGGCAACAGGTACTCCTGGGCCAGGCTCTGCAGGGCCACGGGTTCGGGGGCGTTGCTCACCGTGACTTGCCACAGCTGGCAATGCCTGGCGCTATCGAGCTTGCGCGGCTTGCCGAAAGCGGCGAGTTGCTTGGCGGTACTTTCCACGCCGGCGCGTTTTTCCCCCACCAGGTACAGCTCGCGCCCGGCCAGGCGCGAGGCCAGGGCGTTGAGCAGGTAGTGGGCCAGGTCCTTGGACTTGGGCAGGAACAGCACGGCGCTGTCGAAGGCGCTGTCCGGGGCGCTCACCCCGAAATGGCAGCGCTCCGGGAAGCGGGCCTGCAGCGCTGTGTGGTCGCCGGCGTGCCAGCTCCAGCCCTGGGCGGCCGGCAGGCGACCGAGCAGGTCATCGGCGCTCAGGCCGGCCAGCAGTACCTGGCCCTGGAACAGCTCGGCCTGGCGTAAGAGTATTTCGCTGCGTATATCCATCGTCCGCACCTGAAAAAGTGGCGCAGTCTATCAATTCACGACCCGCAGCGGTTCACCATTGAAGAAAGCCCGGGCATTTTCCACCAGTTGGCCGACGATGCGCTGGCGGGCTTCGCGGCTGCCCCAGGCGTTGTGCGGGGTCACGATCAGGCGCGGGATATCGGCTTCCAGCAAGGGGTTGCCGTTGACCGGCGGTTCGACGCTCAGGACGTCGGTGGCCGCGCCACCCAAGTGACCGCTGCGCAGGGCGTCGGCCAGGGCCTGTTCGTCGATCAGCCCACCGCGGGCAGTGTTGATCACCAGGGCCCCGGGCTTGAGCTGCGCCAGCTCCCGGGCGCCGATCAAGTTGCGGGTGTGTTCGTTGAGCGGGCAGTGCAGGGTCAGGGCGTCCACCTGGGGCAGCAGTTCGTCCAGGGGTAGGCGATCGGCGCGCAGCGGGCGTCCGGGAATCTGTCCCAGGACCACGCGCATGCCGAAGGCCTCGGCCAGGCGTGCTACCGCGCCGCCCAGCTCGCCATGGCCCAGCAGGCCCAGGGTCTTGCCCGCCAGCTCCATGATCGGGAAATCCAGCAGGCAGAACTGGCTGGCCTGCTGCCAGCGTCCGGCAGCGACGGCCTGTTGATAATCGGCGACCCGTGTCGCCAGGTTGAGCAGCAGCATCAGGGTGTGCTGGGCCACCGACGGCGTGCCGTAGCCCTGGCAGTTGCTGACGGTGATGCCCTGGCGCCGGGCGGCTTCCAGGTCGATGTTGTTGGTGCCGGTGGCCGTCACCAGGATCAGTCGCAGGTCGGGGCAGGCGGCCAGGGCCTGGGCGTTGATCGCCACCTTGTTGCTGATGGCTACCCGGGCTCCTTGCAGGCGCTCGGCCACCTGTTCCGGGGACGTATGGGCATGCAACTGCAAGGGACTGAAGCTGGCATGCAGCGCCCCCAGATCCAGGTCACCCAGGTCCAGCGAACGGTGATCGAGGAAGACGGCGCGGCGATTGTCGGTCATGAACTGTACCTTTCGTGCGAGGAAACCAAGGCGTAATCTGCCGAGCCTAACAGATGAAATAATTAGACATATACAGGAGCCAGCATGTACCTCACCGAGTTCTTGACCGTTGCCCTCATCCATCTGCTGGCGGTGGCCAGCCCCGGCCCGGACTTTGCCGTGGTGGTGCGCGAAAGCGTGACCCATGGTCGTCGCGCCGGCACCTGGACCGCCCTGGGAGTGGGGTCGGCGATCTTCCTGCACGTGGGGTATTCGTTGCTGGGGATCGGCCTGATCGTTTCTCAGTCCATCGTGCTGTTCAACGCCCTGAAGTGGCTGGCCGCCGCCTACCTGCTGTACATCGGCTACAAGGCCCTGCGTGCCCAGCCAGCCAAGCCGGCCACGGACGACCTGCACAAGGAGGCCGGCGTGCGCACTGCCCGCGGGGCCTTCACTTCAGGTTTCGTCACCAATGGCCTGAATCCCAAGGCGACCCTGTTTTTCCTCTCGCTGTTCACCGTGGTGATCAACCCCCATACCCCGCTGGCGATCCAGGCCGGCTACGGGGTCTACCTGGCGGCGGCCACGGCCCTGTGGTTCTGCCTGGTGGCCATGCTGTTCAGCCAGCAACGGGTGCGTGCCGGCTTCGCCCGCATGGGCCATTGGTTCGATCGCACCATGGGCGCGGTGCTGATCGCCATCGGCGTCAAGCTGGCCTTCACCGAGATGCATTGAGGGCACTGAGCTGGTTCAGGGACGCCACGTAATGCCGTGGCGTATCCCCGAGCAAGCGCTGGAACATGGCGCTGAAGGCCCGGGCGCTGCCATAGCCCAGTGAGTCGGCCACGCTGTGCACGCTTTCCCCGGCGAGCAGGCGTGGCAGGGCTTCCATCAGGCGCAACTGTTGGCGCCAGGCATTGAAATTCATCCGCACCTGCTGCTGGAACAGCCGCGCCAGGGTCCGTGAGCTGGCGCCCACCTGCTGTGCCCAATCCTCCAGGGTGTAGCAATGGTCGGGAGTGCGCAGCAGGGCCAGGCAGATGGCTTGCAGGCGCCGGTCCTGGGGCATCGGGATATGCAGCGGCAGGTTCTCCAGGCCGGCGATCTCCTCCAGCATCAGCTGCTGGATCAGCGGGTTGCGGGCCTGCTTCGGGCCTTGCACCGCGCGCAGGATCAATTCCCGCAACAGCGGCGTGACCGCCAGTACGCAGCACTGTTGCAAGGATGCCGGGCAGAGCTCGGCGGCGATGAACAGCGTGCGCATGCGCACTTCCCCGGCCATGAAGATCTCATGCTCCACCAGCGGTGGGATCCATACCGCGCGGGTGGGAGGGATGACCCAGGCGCCATGGGCGGTCACCAGGCGCATGGTGCCGCAGGCGGCGTAGAGGAACTGCGCCTCGTGATGGCAGTGCAGCGGCTGGTGCGCGGCATCGGCGTAGTCCCGGGAGTAAGCGCTGACCGGGCCCTGCTGGAAGTGGCTGATTAACATGTCCGTTTTGATGACTTTGTTGTCCAGAATGCTGTTTGTCGCCAACCTAGCATAGGCGTCACCTTCACAACCTGCAGCGTGCCGCCATGAATCAAGCCCGAAATGTCATCCGCTACGTCAATGCCGCCCATGTCATCGACCACATGTTCATGTTGATCTACCCGGCGGCGGTACTGGGCATGACCCAGGCCTTCGCCATGGACTATGCCGCGCTGATCGGCTTGTCCCTGGGTGGTTTCATCGCCTTCGGCGCCTGTTCGCTGCCGGCCGGCTGGCTGGGCGACCACTGGAGCCGCCGACGCATGATGATGCTGTTCTTCTTCGGCATCGGTGGTTCCTCGATCCTCACGGGCCTGAGCAACAACCCGGCAACGTT
The DNA here is from genome assembly GCF_046230915.1 of Pseudomonas sp. KCJK8993. Taxonomy (NCBI): domain Bacteria; kingdom Pseudomonadati; phylum Pseudomonadota; class Gammaproteobacteria; order Pseudomonadales; family Pseudomonadaceae; genus Pseudomonas; species Pseudomonas sp. KCJK8993. Next base: position 20,589 of record NZ_JBJJLO010000085.1, on the reverse strand, counting down.
GACCCTGGGCCTGACCCTGATGGGGGTCTTCGCCGCCATCTATCACCCGGTGGGCACGGCGATGCTAGTGGCCTACGCCCGCAACCGTGGGCGCGAGATCGGTATCAACGGCATGTGGGGCAACCTCGGGGTGGCCTTCTCGGCGCTGCTCACCGGCTTCCTGGTGGCCCGCTTCGGCTGGCGTTCGGCATTCATCCTGCCAGGGGCCGTGGCGATCGTGCTGGGTATCGGCTTTGCCTGGCAGGTGCGTGAGGAGCCGATCCCGGCCCGGGCCCATGCGCCGCTCAAGGGGCAAGGCGGGCAGCAGATCTCGATGTTCCTGGTGTTCGCTGTCCTGGCGCTGGCCACGGCCACCGGCGGCGTGGTGTTCAACGCCACCACCATGACCTATCCGAAACTGTTCCAGGAGCGCTTGCTGGACGTCTTCACCTCGCCGCAGACCCTGGGGCTGGTGGTGAGCCTGGCCTACGCCTTCGGCGCGGTGGCGCAGTTGACCATGGGCCGGCTGTTGCATCGCTTCAGCCTGAAATGGCCATTCATCGCCATGACCCTGTTCCAGGGGCCGTTGTTGCTGGCGCTGGCCCATGCTGAGGGCTGGAATGTGATTGTGCTGGGCGCGGCGTTCATGTTCGTGGTGTTCGGCCAGGTCACGGTCAACGATGCGATGGTCGCCAACTTCGTCGCCCCCCAGTGGCAGGCCCGGGTGTTCGCCCTGCGTTACTGCCTGTCGTTCGGTGCCAGCGCCACGGCGATTCCGCTGATCGCCCTGGTGGAGCCGCGCCAGGGCCTGGCCGGGTTGTACCTGATCCTGGGCGCGATCGCGGCGCTGACCTTCGTCGCCGCCCTGGCTTTCCCCCGTACGCCGGCCGAAGCGGCGCTGGGCCAGCAGGCATGAAGGCACGCAGGGCCGCGCCGATACTGGCCTGGAGCCAGTATCGGGCGGCCCTGCAAATCATCCCTTTGGCTGATTTGGCTGGTGCGCAGGCACTCTAGAGTGAATATTCTCCAGTTACGATCGAGCCGTCAGAAAAGGGATTCTTATGTTGCAGACTCGCGTTATCCCCCCTGCCGAAGGGGCCTACCAATACCCGCTCCTGATCAAGCGGCTGCTGATGTCCGGCAGCCGCTACGAGAAGACCCGCGAGATCATCTATCGTGACCAGCTGCGCTACACCTATCCGACCCTGATCGAGCGGGTCGCGCGCCTGGCCAACGTGTTGACCGCGGCCGGGGTCAAGGCCGGGGACACCGTGGCGGTAATGGACTGGGACAGCCATCGTTACCTGGAGTGCATGTTCGCCATCCCGATGATCGGCGCGGTCATCCACACCATCAATGTGCGCCTGTCGCCGGAGCAGATCCTCTACACCATGAACCACGCCGAGGACCGCTTCGTGTTGGTCAACAGCGAGTTCGTCGGCCTGTACCAGGCCATTGCCGGACACTTGACCACGGTGGACAAGACCCTGCTGCTCACCGATGGCGAGCAGAAGAGCGCTGATCTGCCGAACCTGGTGGGCGAGTACGAGACCTTGCTGGCCGCCGCCAGCCCGCACTACCAGTTCGAGGACTTCGACGAGAACTCGGTGGCCACCACCTTCTACACCACCGGCACCACCGGCAATCCCAAGGGCGTGTACTTCACCCACCGCCAACTGGTGCTGCACACCATGGGCGTGTCGACCATCATGGGCGCCATCGACAGCGTGCGCCTGCTGGGTACCAACGACGTGTACATGCCCATCACGCCGATGTTCCACGTGCATGCCTGGGGCCTGCCCTACGTGGCCACCATGCTGGGCCTCAAGCAGGTCTATCCGGGGCGCTACGATCCCGAGTACCTGGTGGAGCTGTGGCGCCGGGAAAAGGTCACCTTCTCCCACTGCGTGCCGACCATCCTGCAGATGGTGCTCAATGCCAAGGCGGCCCAGGGCACGGACTTCGGCGGCTGGAAGATCGTCATCGGCGGCAGCGCCCTGAACCGCGCGCTGTACGAGGCCGCCAAGGCCAGGGGCGTGCAATTGACGGCCGCCTACGGCATGTCCGAGACCGGGCCGCTGGTGTCCTGTGCCCACCTCAACGATGAACTGATGGCGGGGAGCGAGGACGAGCGCACCACCTACCGGATCAAGGCCGGTGTGCCCGGTCCCCTAGTGGAGGCGGCGATCATCGATGCCGAGGGCAACTTCCTGCCGGCGGACGGCGAATCCCAGGGCGAGCTGGTACTGCGCGCACCCTGGCTGACCGAGGGTTATTTCAACGAGCCACAAAAGGGCGCCGAGCTCTGGGAGGGCGGCTGGCTGCATACCGGCGACGTGGCGACCCTGGACGGCATGGGCGTGATCGATATCCGCGACCGGATCAAGGATGTGATCAAGACCGGTGGGGAGTGGATCTCGTCCCTGGACCTGGAGGATCTGATCAGCCGGCATGGCGCGGTACGCGAAGTAGCAGTGGTGGGCATCGCCGATCCGCAATGGGGAGAGCGGCCGTTCGCCTTGCTGGTGGTCCGCGAAGGCCACGAGATCGGTGCCCGGGAGCTCAAGGAACACCTCAAGCCATTCGTCGAGCTGGGGCACCTGAGCAAGTGGGCCATTCCCACCCAGATCGCCCTTGTTACGGAAATTCCCAAGACCAGCGTCGGCAAGCTCGACAAGAAACGCATCCGCGTCAACATCAGCGAGTGGCAGGCCAGCAACAGCGCCTTTCTCTCCACCCTCTGAGCCTTTCTCGCCGTGTCCGCCCGGGCACGGCGCGCCCACCCTGCAAGCCTTTGCCTTGTACTCGCGGATTTTTCCGTCATCCTTGCCGGCCATTTTTCAACGGTTATGGCAACGGACCGCTCCAGCACGGCCAGATGGGCTGCAAATCACACTTTAGAGGGATCAAGCAGTAATCCTTGCTGGCTATAGTCCGCTGACAGTCTTTTTCGAGGGACGGGGCATTGCGGGGTATTGGCGCCACGCAAGCCCAGGGCCTGTACCAGTGTGCTGGTGCCGGTAGCCGGGGCGGTCTCGGAAAAACCAACTGCCATAACAATAATGCTCATGGAGTAGCGTCGATGACATCAGCAAACCAGTTCTGGCGCCGGGCGAAACTGCCCCTGGCCGTCGGTCTCGCCTCCACGCTCGCCGGGCCCGCATTCGGCGTCACCTTCAACGTCGGTGAAATCGAAGGCAGCTTCGATTCGTCCCTTTCCCTCGGTGCCAGCTGGTCGACCGCAGGGCGCAACAAGGACCTGATCGGAGTCAACAACGGCGGCAAGGGCTTGTCCCAGACCACCGACGACGGCCACTTGAACTTCAACAAGGGGCAGACCTTCTCGAAGATCTTCAAGGGCATCCATGACCTGGAGCTCAAGTACGGCGATACCGGTGTGTTCGTGCGTGGCAAGTACTGGTACGACTTCAAGCTCAAAGACGAAGACATGGACTTCAAGAACATCAGCGACAGCAACCGCAAGGAAGGCGCCAAGTCCTCCGGCGGGCAGATCCTCGATGCCTTCGTCTACCACAACTACTCCATTGCCGATGAACCGGGTTCGGTGCGTTTGGGCAAGCAGGTGGTGAGCTGGGGCGAAAGCACCTTCATCGGCGGCGGCATCAACTCGATCAACCCGATCGACGTCTCGGCGTTCCGCCGTCCCGGTGCCGAAATCAAGGAAGGCCTGATTCCGGTCAACATGTTCTACATCTCGCAGAACCTGACCGAGAACCTGTCGGCCGAAGCCTTCTACCAATTGGAATGGGACCAGACCGTCACCGACAACTGCGGGACTTTCTTCTCCCAGCCGGACAACATTTCCGATGGCTGCGATGACAACCTGCGACTGCTGGCCAAGCGTTCGACCATCGCCGCCACGGCCCCGGGGCGAGCTGCGCTGGCGGCGATGCGAGCCCGTGGCGTCGACACCAACGAAGAGGGCACCCTCGTGCGCCGCAGCGGTGACCGCGATGCCCGTGACGGCGGCCAGTTCGGCGTGGCCTTCCGCTATAACTTCGAGCCGCTGGACACCGAGTTCGGCGCCTATTTCATGAACTACCACAGCCGCGCGCCGATCTTCAGCGCCACCGCGGCGCCGAAGTCGGCCTATGCCATGGCCCCGGGCTTCGGCGCCCTGGCCCCGGTCTGGATCGCCGGCAACTCGAAGTACTTCGTCGAATATCCCGAGGATATCCGCCTGTACGGCCTGAGCTTCTCCACCACCCTGCCTACAGGGACCGCATGGAGCGGCGAGATCAGCTACCGGCCGAACGCGCCGGTTCAGTTGAACAGTACAGATCTCCTCTATGACGCTGTTCGTGGACTGGGCGGTATCTACACAAACGCTTCGTTGCTTAAGCACAATCCTGGAGAGGACTCTCACGGCTACAACCGTAAGGAAATTACCCAGTTCCAGACCACCTTCACCCATTTCTTCGATCAGGTCATGGGTGCCAGCCGCTTGACTCTTGTCGGTGAGTTGGGCGTGACCTATGTGGGTGGACTGGAGAGCAAGTCCAAAGCCCGTTATGGCCGTGATCCTGTATTTGGCCCGGGCAAACTACCTGCCACACCTACCGGGTTGAATACCTGCGAGATTCTTGATCTAGGCACCATAAATGGAGCAGGTCCTGGAGCAAGTACCAGTAATGCCACCAAAAATTGCAACAACGATGGTTTTACGACCGCCACCTCCTGGGGCTACCGCGGCCGGGCGATCTGGGAATACCCGGATGTGTTCGCCGGCGTGAACCTCAAGCCCAACGTAGCCTGGTCCCATGACGTCAAGGGTTACTCACCAGGCCCTGGCGGCAACTTCGAGGAAGGCCGCAAGGCCATCAGCCTGGGGCTGGACGCCGAGTACCAGAACACCTACACCGCGAGCCTGGCCTACACCAACTTCTTCGGTGGCGACTACAGCACCGTGGATGACCGGGATTTCCTCGCCTTGAGCGTTGGCGTGAACTTCTAAGCACACTGCATTTTCAGGAAGAACAACAATATGAAAATCACCAAGAGTCTGTTGCACGTCGGTGTGCTGGGACTGTCGCTGCTGGCTACCGGAGTCATGGCTGCGGTATCGGCCGACGAGGCCGCCAAGCTGGGCACCAGCCTGACGCCGATGGGCGCCGAGATGGCCGGTAACGCCGCCGGCACCATCCCGGCCTGGAAGCCGCTGGCGACCAACGCCGGCAGCGTGGACGGCAAGGGTTTCCTGTCCAATCCCTATGGCAACGAACAACCGCAGTTCACCATCACCGCGCAGAACGTCGAGCAGTACAAGGACAAGCTGGCACCCGGGCAGTACGCGATGTTCAAGCGCTACCCGGACAGCTACAAGATGCCGGTATACGCAACCCACCGTGGCGCTACCGTGCCGGCTGATGTGTTCGCCGCCATCAAGCGCAACGCCACCAAGACCAACCTGGTCTCCGGCGGCAACGGCCTGGAGAACTTCGAGACGGCGATTCCGTTCCCGATCCCGAAAAGCGGGGTCGAGGTGATCTGGAACCACATCACTCGCTATCGCGGCGGCAGCGTGACTCGCCTGGTGACCCAGGCCACTCCGCAAGCCAACGGCTCCTACAGCCTGGTGTACTTCCAGGACCAGTTCGTGTTCCGCGACAAGATGAAGGACTACGACCCGAAGAACCCGGGCAACATCCTGTTCTACTTCAAGCAGAAGGTCACCGCCCCGGCGCGCCTGGCCGGTGGCGTGCTGCTGGTGCACGAAACCCTGGACCAGGTGAAGGAGCCGCGTTCGGCCTGGGTCTACAACGCTGGCCAGCGTCGTGTGCGTCGCGCCCCGCAAGTGTCCTATGACGGCCCGGGTACCGCGGCCGACGGCCTGCGTACTTCCGACAACCTGGACATGTACAACGGCGCTCCGGATCGCTACGACTGGAAGCTGGAAGGCAAGAAGGAGATGTACATCGCCTCCAACAGCTACAAGATCGACTCGCCGACCCTCAAGTACGCCGACATCATCAAGGCCGGCCACATCAACCAGGACCTGGCTCGCTACGAGCTGCGCCGGGTCTGGCATGTGGTCGCGACCCTGAAGGAAGGCCAGCGCCACATCTACGCCAAGCGTGACTTCTACATCGACGAGGACACCTGGCAGGCCGCGGTGATCGACCATTACGACGGTCGTGGCCAGCTGTGGCGCGTGGCCGAGGCCCATGCCGAGGACTACTACGACAAGCAAGTGCCCTGGTATGCCCTGGAAACCCTCTACGACCTGCAGTCTGGCCGCTACCTGGCACTGGGCATGAAGAACGAAGAGAAACAGGCGTATGACTTCGGCTTCACCGCCACCACCAGCGACTTCACCCCGGCCGCCCTGCGCCAGGACGGAGTCCGCTGATCCGCGTTACCCCTTAGAGGCCGCATCCTCGAAAATTGCCCCGGCTGGTTCGGGGCTTTTTTTTGTCTGCGCGATAGGTCCGGGCCAGCTGACGTAGAAATCAGTGGCAATGCGACTATCTTTCTCGGGACGAATTGGGAGCTTGTCTAAATAAGCAAACGAAATATCGCCCAATAATTGCGGAATATCTGACCTATTTGGTCATAGTCTTTTTCGCGCGAATGGTCGCAAAAATCTTCAACAGGTGGCCTTTTACCGCTAGTCTGCGGACATCTGCTACGCCGACAACCGTACACCAATAAGAGTTGGCCATGACTGATCTGTTCTCCCTCCTGCGGTCTGACAGTGCAGTGATTCCTGCGCTGGAAGGGCGTTTCTATCGACCGCCATTGCCTGATGGCTATGTGTCGCGGCCGCGCCTTTGCGAACGTCTTAAGGGAGGGTTGAAAGGGCGCCTGTTGCTGGTCTGTGCTCCGGCCGGGTTCGGCAAGAGTTCGCTGGCGATCGAGTTTTGCCAAAGCCTGCCGGTGAACTGGCAGAGCCTGTGGCTGGGCTTGAGCCGACGGGATAGCGATCCAGGGCGTTTCCTCGAGCGCCTGCTGGCCGGCTTGCAGCAGTATTTTCCGCAGCTGGGCCGGCAGTCCCTGGGCTTGTTGAAAATGCGCCAGCGTCATCAGCCGTTTGCCTTCGAGGAGTGGCTGGACGGCTTGCTGGACGAGTTGGCGGAGCAATTGACCAGTGCCAACCCCGTGTTGCTGGTACTGGACGACTACCACCTGGCCCAGGGGCCGGTGCTCGATCGTTGCCTGCAATTCTTCCTCAATCACCTGCCCGATGGCCTGCTGGTGATGGTCACCAGCCGGCAGCGCCCGGATTGGCACCTGGCGCGCCTGCGCCTGTCACGGCAATTGCTGGAGCTGCATGAGCAGGACCTGCGGCTGACCCACGACGAGTCCCTGAGCCTGCTGGACCGACACAGCAGCGCCTTGCGCGGCGAGGCCCTGGAAAACCTGATCGAACGTAGCGAGGGCTGGGTCGCGGGGCTGCGTTTCTGGTTGCTCGCCGCCTCCGAGGCCGGAGCCGTGGGCACCTTGCCCCAGGGCTTGCATGGCGGCGAGGGGTTGATCCGCGATTACCTGCTCGAAGAAGTCATCGATTGCCTGCCCGCCGAGGTCCAGGCCTTCTTGTACGACACCGCCCCCCAGGAGCGCTTCTGCGCCGAGCTGTGCGATGCCCTGCGCGAGGCCCACGACAGCGCCGAGATCCTCGGCTTCCTGCAGGCGCACCAGGTGTTCCTGGTGCCGCTGGACGAGCATGGGCACTGGTACCGTTATCACCACCTGCTCTCCGACCTGCTGCGCAGCCGCCCAGCGGCCAGCGCCCTAGTGCCGGCCGCCAGCCTGCACTTGCGCGCCTGTCGCTGGTTCAACGCCCAGGGCCTGCTGGATGAGGCGGTGGAACAGGCGCTGCGTGCCGGGCACCTGGACGTGGCCGCCAACCTGGTACAGAACTTGTCCGAGGAACAACTGCTGGCTGAGCAGAATATCGGCATGCTGTTGCGCTGGAAGATGGACCTGCCCGACAGCCTGCTGATCAGTTCGCCGCGCTTGATCGTGTTGTATAGCTGGGCCTTGGGCCTGGCCTGCCAGCTGGATGCGGCCCAGGAGCTGGCTGCCCAGTTGAGCCGTTTCCTGCCGGCGCCTTCGGCGACGGCGCAAAAGTCGATGCTGGCGCAGTGGCTGGCCCTGAGCGGGATCATCGCCCGAGGGCGCGGCCAGCGGGAGCAGACCCTGGCCTATTGCAGCGAGGCCCTGGAGAGCCTGCCCCTCAAGCGTTATGGGCAGCGGCTGATGTGCCTGTCGACCTTGTCCAACCTGGCCATCACCGATGCCGACGTGTGGCGTGCCCGCAGCCTCAATCGCGAGTCGCTGGAATTGGCGCAGCGGGTCGGCAACCCGCTGTTCGAGGCCCTGGCCCACTATGACCGGGCGCGGGTCCTGCAGGCCCGGGGCGAAGTGTTGCGGGCGCAGGATGAGGTGCAGCAGGGACTGGGGCGCTTGCAGGGGCTGTCGGCCCAGCGGTTGTACGCAGTGCGTGCCCGGCTGACGCTGTATGAAGGCTACCTGCTGACCCTGAGGCTCGAGCCCGAGTCCGGCCTGGCCAGGTTGCAGGCCGGGCTGGTGGAAGCGCGGGCCTGTCGCGATATCAGCGTGCTGATCGGTCATTGCGTGATCGCCAAGCAGGACGGCATGCGCGGCGAATTCGCCCGGGCCTTCGCCGAGCTGGCCGAGGCCGAGCGCCTGATGCATATCTGGGATGTGCCGCCGATCTACTACCTGGCGATGATCACCCTGGTGAAATGCGAGCTTTGGCTGGCCCAGGGCCGCATCGACCTCGCCGAAGCCTGGCTGGCCCGCCTGGGGCAGACCTACACCGGTGGGCAGGCGGCGGCCCCGCCAGAGTTCCATCCCCAGTTGCCCTTGCATATCGAATTGCAGCAAGCCCGGTTGGAAGTCATCAAGGGCGACGTCGTCCAGGCCGAGCGGCGCCTGGCCCGGCTGGTGGAGGATGGGCAGAACAGCGGCCGGCAGTTGCTGTGTGCCATGGCCCTGACCCAGAAGACCGCGCTGTTGCTGGCCCTTGGTCGAGGCCAGGAGGCACGCCGTGATCTGCTCCTGGCCCTGGAGGCGGCAGTGGGGGGCATCCTCCAGCCGTTCGCAGGCTTGATCCTCGATTATCCCGGCTGGATGCGCGAGCAGCTGGAGCAGTGCACCGGCACCGCGTTGACCCAGGCTTTGCTCGAGCGCCTGCCCTCGGCGCCCCGTGAATTGCACGAGGCCGTTGCCCACAGCGAGAGCCTCAGCTCCCGGGAACTGGCGGTGCTGCAATTGATTGCCCGAGGCTGCTCCAACCAGGAGATCAGCGAGCGCCTGTTCATTTCCCTGCACACCGTGAAGACCCACGCCAGCCATATCAACAGCAAGCTGGGAGTGGAGCGTCGGACCCAGGCGGTGGCCCGGGCCCAGGAGCTGGGCCTGCTGGGCTAGGACTCGGCGTGCGGGTTGGCGGCCAGGGCCAGGTGCTGCTTGCAGTAGTCGGCGAACAGGCGCGCCGGTTTGGTCAGTTGTCCACGCTTGAGCCAGGCCGCCACCAGCCCGGACCCGGTCACGTCCTCGACTATCTCCACGCACACCACCGGCCTGCCGTCGTAAGAGCATTGGCAGTGGGGGCGGGTGACCAGGATCGAGAAGCCGAAGCCCTGGCCCACCATGCCCCGGACCATCTCGATGGACGGTGAGCTGAAGGCGATCTGCGGGGTCAGGCCCAGCTCCTCGAACAGGCTGACGAAGTAGGTCCGGCTCGGCTGCACATCCAGCAGGATCATCGGTTCCAGGCACAGGTCGCGCAGCGAAACCCGGGCCTGCTGGGCGTAGCGGTGGCCGGCCGGCAGCAGGGCATAGGGACGTTGTGGCGGCATCAGTGGCTCGGTCTCGATGGTGCCGTCCAGCTCATGTTCGTACAGGATCACCAGATCGTAGGCACCGCCGGTCAGGCCTTGCACCAGTTCCTGCTGCTCGCCGTCGCGGATGCGGATCTCGACACCGGGATAGAGCGCGCCGAAGCCGGCGATCAATTGCGGCAGGTACAGCGGCGCCACGGTCTCGAAACAACCGATGTCGATCTGCCCGCAGACCACATCGTTGTCCGCCAGGGCGTTCTGCTCGAACTCCCTGGCCATGCGCAGCAGTTCCTGGGCCTTGCGGTAGAAGCGCGCGCCACTGGGAGTCAGGGAGACGCCCTGGGCGTGGTGGCGGATCAGTAGCTGCACGCCGAAGCTGTCCTCCAGGCCCTTGATTGCGGTGGAGATCGAGGGCTGGGCGATGTACAGCTTGCGCGATGCCTCGGCGACACTGCCGCATTCGACGGTGGTGATGAAGTACTTCAATTGACGCAGATTGTAGGTGGCCACGGCGAACCTCGTTCCTTGCCCGGGGCGCAAGGGGAGGGCAGGACCGGTGGCTGGCCTCCCGAGCGCGATTGTCGTGCGCCCACGATACCCACAAGCGATGCTGTACAGGGCTTGGGCGGCCGAGCTTTTTCATCGCTTGCGAGCATATTTTTCCTCGCTAGTGGAGGCCGCCTAGGACAGCTGTCCGGGCTCGTTGTCTTCTTCGGCAGGTGGCTGCTCGGCGGCCGGGGCGGGCTCGAATGCCAGGGTGACGATGTAGCACTGTTGCTCGACCGCCACTTCGATGTGCCAACCCAGGCGCGCCGACAGCTGGCGCATCAGCTCCAGCCCCAGGCCGTAGCCAAAGTCGCTGGAGGTCTCGCTTTGCAGGGTTTCGCGGATGCGATTGACCAATCGCAGTTGCGGGTAGCCGAAGCTGACCTCGACGACGCCGTCATCGGCGTACTGCAGGGCATTGCGCAGGAAGTTGCCGACCACGATGCGGCATGCGGTGAGCGGCAGGCGACAGGGCTCGCTGCTGATATCGAGGATCAGCTCGATATCCCGGGTGCCGATCAGGTAGCGGTGTTCCTCGATCAGGTCGTTGACCAGGCCGCTCATGTCGATGGGCTCCTCGGGCAAGGGTTCGGGCAGCTCGCGGCTCATCCACAGCAGGGTCTCGGCGATGCGCTGCATGTTCAGCACCGAGCGTTCGATCCTTTGCAATGGCGGCGGCAAGACCCCGCCAGACTGCAGGGCCAATAGCTCGATATTGGCCTTGAGCACTGCCAGCGGGGTGCGCAGTTCGTGGCTGGTGTAGCGCAACAGGCGACCTTCGCGGGCGCTGGCGGCCTGTACTTGTTGCACGCTCTGGGCCAGGGCATCTGCCAACATGTTGAACTCCTTGAATCCGAAATTCGGACGTTCGCCGGACACGGCTTCCGGGTCCTTGAGGGTGGTGGACCACTGGGCCAGTCGTCCCAGGGGGCGGACCACCCACCAGACCAGCAGGGCGATGATGATCAAGGCCGGTATGAACACCGCGAGGCTGATGAAGATGACGCCACGCAGTTCATGATCCATATAGGCGTCGGAACGTGGCGTTTCCACCTCTCCGCCTTCTTCTTGGTCATGATCGATGTCGTACATGTACAGGATCTTGCCGTCGCTCAGGGGCTGGGCCAGGACCGCGCGGCCTTCGTCCTCGTCGTCGGAGTCCAGGTCGCCGAACACTTGCACCGCGCCGAAGGACATGCTCGGCGGGGTATCGACCATGTGGCGGATCTTCTCCGGCAACGCTTCCTTGCCGATGACGCTGGTATAGAAGTAGTTGCTCGGTGGCGGCGTGTTCGGATCCTTGGCGTAGTGCCTGGAAAAATACTGGGCCTCCTCTTCCATCATCGCGCTGGCGGTATAGAGCAGGCCGCGCACGCTGTACTCGGGCAGCAGCAGGCTGTAGATCAGCAACACGATGGCGATCAGCAACAAGAAGCTGCCGCTGATCACCCATTTCAGAGCCAGGCGCTTACCCATGGGACCTCAACTGGATCCCGACGCCAGGTAGGGTGTGGATCAGCGGCTGGCCGAAGGACTTGTCCACGGTCTTGCGCAGCCGGTGCATGTGCACCTTGAGCGTGTTGCTGTCCGGCGGTTCGTCCCCCCAGATGGTCGCTTCCAGGCGTTCGCGGGTGACCGGCTCGGGGCTGGCGCGCATCAGGCATTCCAGCAGGGTCCAGCAGATCGGCGACAGGTGCAGTTCCTGGCCTGCCCGGCTGACCTTGCGACTACTCAGTTCCATGACCAGGTCGGCCACTTGCAGGCGGCTGGCCTGGCCGCTGCGGCGTACGCTCAGGGCGCGGATCCGGGCGACCAGCTCGGCCAGCTCGAAGGGCTTGACCAGATAGTCGTCGGCACCGGCGGCGAAGCTGGCCAGTTTGTCCGGCAGGGCATCGAGGGAGGTGAGCATCAGGATCGGGGTTTGGCTGCCTTGCTGGCGCAGCTGTGCGCAGAGCTGCTGGCCATCCAGGCGCGGCAGCATGATGTCCAGGAGAATGACGTCGTAATGCTGGTTCAGGGCCAGATTGAGGCCGGCCTGGCCATTGCTGGCGTGATCGCAGACGATGCCGCTGATTTCCAGGTATTCGATGACGGTATTGGCTAGATCGAGATTGTCCTCGACCAGCAGCAGGTTAATGTGCACGGGAGTGTCCTTCAGGGCCTGTGTCGCTCATTGGAGCGAAGGATAGCGAACTCCACTTGGGCTCCGCCGATGTTTACCTGCCGTTAACCCGGGGCTCGCTAGTCTGCAATCCTACTTCTCTTGAGCGTGGCGCCGCCATGAACCTGTCTTCGGTAATCAGAGGTCTCTTGCTGGTCCTGATTCTTCTGGGCCTGATGACCTGTGCCCTGCCTCCCAAGGCGCCTTGGGGGCGACTGGGCGCGGGTGGGGCGCTGAGCGGGTTACTGATTGGGCGGAGCGTGGAGCATGCAGGTCCGGATTATGTTGCCAGCGCATTCTGATGACGCCAGCTACACCGATCAGTTGGTGTTGTGCCTGGTGTTGATACTCTGTGTTTCGATTTCCCTGGGCGCCTATATCATGCGTTTCAATGCGCAGATCGATAAGCAGCGCGAACTGTCTCCCGTGCACCTGCTCGAGTGTGGCAAGGGGCGTGGGGCGTTTATCGTCGACCCTCACGGCCAGCGCAGCAGCAGTGACAACTGCTACGTGATCGAAGACGATAACTAGCTCGGGGGCGCTTGGTTCTCCGTCGAGTTCGAGCGCAAGAAACGTAGTTCTTGCGCTCGAATCGCGATTTACAGTCAAGGCGTATCCAGGCTGAACCCCGCAAGGGCCGCCGATTGCCCTGGTGGATTGAAGGAGACCCCGATATGTCCTGTGCATTCAAGATCATTCCCTCCCCGGTGGGTGAGCTGACCCTGGTAGCCAGGGGCGCGAAGCTGGCCGCGATTCTCTGGGAGAAGGAGCGCGAGAACCGGGTACGCCTCGGCCCGCTCGAACAGGCCCCCGAGCACCCGCAACTGCTGGAGACCGAGCGTCAGTTGCAGGAATACTTCGCCGGTACGCGCAAGCGTTTCGAGCTCGAACTGGATTTCGTCGGCACCGAGTTCCAGTGCAAGGTCTGGCAGGCGCTGTTGACGATCCCCTTCGGCGAAACCCGTAGCTACAGCCAGATCGCCCAGCAGATCGGCAGCCCCAAGGCGGTCCGCGCAGTGGGCGCGGCCAATGGGCGCAACCCGATTTCCATCGTCACTCCCTGCCATCGGGTGATCGGGGCTTCGGGCGGCCTTACCGGCTTTGCCGGAGGGCTCGAGGCCAAGCAGTTCCTGCTGGCGCTGGAAGGTGGGGAAACCCTGCCGCTGGGGTTCTGAGTGAGCGGTGGCGGCACCTGTGCCAGAATGTTCCATCGTTTTTTCTGGACATTCCCATGGACGCCGCCAAACCCAGCCTCATCCGCGAAACCTTCCCCGTCGGTCCGTTGCAATGCAACTGCACCATCATCGGCGACCCGCTGACCAAGAAAGCCATAGTCGTCGATCCGGGCGGCAATCCTGACTTGATCATGGCGCGCCTCGATGCCCTGGGCCTGAAGGTGGTCAGCATCATCCACACCCATGCTCACCTCGATCATTTCCTGGCCTCCGGGCAGATGAAGGAAAAGACCGGCGCCACCCTGCACTTGCACAAGGATGACCAGTTCCTCTGGGACAACCTGGAGATGCAGTGCAGCATGTTCGGCGTGCCCTATGCGCCGGTGCCGGCCCCGGATCGCTGGTTGGGCGACGACGAGGAGTTGGCCTGCGGCTGCGGCGTGGCCCTGCATACCCCGGGACATACTCCAGGTTCCATGAGCTTTTGGTTTTCCGAGGCTAAGCTTCTGATTACCGGCGACACCTTGTTCAAGCGTGGGGTCGGGCGCACGGATCTGTGGGGCGGCGACCAGGCCACCCTGGTGCGTTCGATCCAGCAGCGTCTGTATACCCTCGACGAAGACGCCACGGTGGTTGCCGGGCACGGTCCGGACACCCGGCTGGGCGATGAAATGCGTCAGAACCCGTTCGTGAGAGCTTGAGTTTTTGCTCGGCGTTCCACGGAATTTTTGCCGTTCTGTGTGTTCCAACGCCGGCACAGGTCCGTTGCCAACGTCCTTTGCATTACAGAATGCATATGTAGGAGCTTTCCATGTTCACCTCGCGTCGTTTGATTGTTGTCGCTACTGCTGTGGCCTTGTTATCCGGCTGCGCTTCGCCTAACCCCTATGACAACCAGGGGCAGGCCGACGGCGGTTCGTCGGGCATGAGCAAAACTGCGAAATATGGTGGCCTGGGTGCCTTGGCCGGCGCCTTGGCCGGTGCCGCGATCAGCCACAACAACCGTGGCAAGGGCGCGCTGATCGGCGCCGCGGTAGTCGGTGCGTCCGCGGCCGGTTATGGCTACTACGCCGACCAGCAGGAGAAGAAGCTGCGCGCCAGCATGGCCAATACCGGGGTCGAGGTGCAGCGCCAGGGTGACCAGATCAAGCTGATCATGCCGGGCAATATCACCTTTGCCACCGACTCGGCGAACATCGCCCCAAGCTTCTATCAGCCGCTGAACAACCTGGCCAATTCCCTGCGCGAGTTCAACCAGAATCAGATCGAGATCGTCGGCTACACCGACAGCACCGGCAGCCGCCAGCACAACATGGACCTGTCCCAGCGTCGCGCACAAAGCGTGGCCACCTACCTGACTTCCCAGGGCGTGAGCGGTGCCAACCTGTCTTCGCGCGGTGCCGGCCCGGACAATCCGGTCGCCAGCAACGCCGACGTCAACGGACGGGCCCAGAACCGTCGAGTGGAGGTCAACCTCAAGGCGATTCCTGGCCAGCAGTACCAGCAGCCAACCCAGCAATACCAACAACCAACCCAGCAGCCGTACCAGCAGGGTTACTGATCGAACCGGTTTGAGCCGCAGGCATAAAAAAGCCCGCCCGATGAAAGTCGGGCGGGCTTTTTGTTGGCTGGCTGTAGCCGCTTACTTCTTCAGGCCATATTGCTCGTCGAGCATGCCCGGGGCGTTCGGCGTCTTTGGCGCGTAGTCCCGTGGTGGCTCCTGGTCCCGTGGTGGGGTCAGGCGTTCACGTGGAGCCTGTACCGACTCGGAGTGCAGGGCGGCCAGCAGGCGCTGACGGGTCAATTCGTCCAGGGCCAGGCGATTGGCGCCTTCGGCCAGGTGATCCTGTACTTCCTGATAGCTCTGGGTGAGTTTCTTCACCAGGTTGGCGGTGCTGTTGAAGTGTGTCACCACTTCGTTCTGGTAATTGTCGAAACGTTCCTGGATATCGTCCAGCTGACGCTGCGTGCGGTTAGGCGCGGCATTGGGCAGCAGGCGAGCGACCAGGAATCCAATGGCGACACCCGCGACCAGGGCAAGAGTCGGCAACAACCAAACTAAGAGCGAGTGTTCCACGAGTCCTTCCTCTATAAACGGCTTTGCTTTACGTTAACGGCTCGAACCTGCGCTGTATACCGCGATTCACTCGCAATAGATTGGCACAGACCATTTGCTAGACGAGTCGACCCCCTTCGAGGTCACGGAGTTCCTTCCTTGCTTATGCGTGAAACCCCTGTAGTGATTGCCGGCCCCGTCGGCCAACTGGAAGCCCTGTATCTGGAGGTGCCCGACGCTCGCGGCGTGGCGCTGATCTGCCACCCGAACCCGGTACAGGGCGGCACCATGCTCAACAAGGTGGTGTCCACCTTGCAACGCACGGCACGGGATGCCGGGTTGATCACCCTGCGCTTCAACTACCGTGGCGTCGGCGCCAGCGAAGGCAGCCACGACATGGGCACGGGTGAAGTCGACGATGCCGAGGCAGCGGCCCACTGGCTGCGGGCCAGGCATCCGCAACTGCCGTTGACGCTGCTGGGCTTTTCCTTCGGCGGCTTCGTCGCGGCGAGCCTTGGCGGGCGCCTCGAAGCCCAGGGCGTGCAGCTCAAGCACCTGTTCATGGTGGCCGCGGCAGTGACTCGCCTGCGCGATACCGATACCTTGCCCCAAGGCTGCCCGCTGACCCTGATCCAGCCGGAGACCGACGAGGTCATCGATCCGCAGGCGGTCTATGACTGGTCCGCGGCCCTGGTTCGTCCCCATGAGCTGCTGAAGGTGGCAGAATGTGGGCACTTTTTTCATGGCAAGCTCACCGATCTGAAGGATCTGGTGCTGCCGCGACTTTCGAATTGATTGCAGTCTGATAAGCGATTACCCATGACTACTCGTACGCGCATCCTCACCGGCATCACCACCACCGGCACACCGCACCTGGGCAACTATGCCGGGGCGATCCGCCCGGCGATCCTCGCCAGTCGCGATAGCAATGCCGATTCCTTCTATTTCCTGGCCGACTACCACGCCCTGATCAAGTGCGATGATCCGCTGCGCATCCAGCGTTCGCGCCTGGAGATCGCCGCCACCTGGCTGGCCGGTGGCCTGGATGCGGATCGCGTGACCTTCTATCGCCAGTCCGACATCCCGGAAATCCCGCAACTGACCTGGCTCTTGACCTGCGTCGCCGCCAAGGGCCTGCTCAACCGTGCCCACGCCTACAAGGCCTCGGTGGACAAGAACGTCGAGGCTGGCGAAGACCCGGATGCCGGCGTCACCATGGGTTTGTACAGCTACCCGGTGCTGATGGCCGCCGACATCCTGATGTTCAACGCGCACAAGGTGCCGGTGGGCCGCGACCAGATCCAGCACGTGGAGATGGCCCGGGATATCGGCCAGCGTTTCAACCACCTGTTCGGCCAGGGCAAGGAGTTCTTCGCCATGCCCGAAGCGCTGATCGAGGAAAGCGTCGCCACCTTGCCGGGCCTGGACGGTCGCAAGATGTCCAAGAGCTACGACAACACCATTCCGCTGTTCACCAGTGCCAAGGACATGAAGGATGCGATCTCGCGGATCGTCACCGACTCCAAGGCACCGGGCGAGGCCAAGGATCCGGATAATTCCCACCTGTTCACCCTGTTCCAGGCGTTCTCCACTGCCGAGCAGGCCGCCGAGTTCCGTAGCGAACTGCTGCAGGGCCTGGGTTGGGGCGAGGCCAAGAACCGCCTGTTCCAGTTGCTGGACCGCGAGTTGGGCGAGGCCCGCGAGCGCTATCATCAATTGATCGCACGCCCCGCCGATCTGGAAGATGTCCTCCTGGCTGGCGCGGCCAAGGCCCGTAGCGTGGCGACGCCGTTCCTGGCCGAGCTGCGCGAAGCGGTAGGCCTGCGTTCCTTCGAAAACCAGGTGCAGGTGGCGGCCACCACCAAGAAGAAGGCGGCGAAGGCTGCGCGTATCGTCAGTTTCCGCGAGGACGATGGCAGCTTCCGCTTCCGTTTGTTGTCCGCCGATGGCGAGCAACTGCTGCTGTCGCGCAACTTTGCCGACGGCAAGGCTGCCGGTGCGGCGAGCAAGCAGTTGCAATCGGGCCAGGAGCTGGACCTGCGTGCCCAGGCTAACGGCTTCAGTATCTGGCTGGACGGCGCCAGCGTGGCTGACAGCCCGGTATTTGCCGACACTGCTGCCCGTGATGCGGCCATCGAAGAAGTACGGATCGCCTTGGCCCCGGCCCAGGACTGAGCGGAATCTTCCCGACCAAGGGCTGATTGCCATTCCCCAGGGCCGTCGCTAAAGTGACGGCCCGTTTTTGTTGCCTTGCTAACGAATTATGACGCCCCTAGAACGATACCAAGCAGATCTGAAACGCCCGGATTTCTTTCATGACGCTGCACAGGAAACCGCTGTGCGTCATTTGCAGCGCCTGTATGACGATCTGATCGCGGCCGAGCACAACAAGCCGGGCCTGCTCGGCAAGCTCTTTGGCAAGAAAGACCAGGTGCCGGTCAAGGGTCTGTATTTCTGGGGCGGCGTGGGGCGGGGCAAGACCTATCTGGTCGACACCTTCTTCGAAGCCTTGCCATTCAAGGAAAAGGTTCGTACGCACTTCCATCGATTCATGAAGCGCGTCCATGAGGAAATGAAGACCCTGGGCGGCGAGAAGAATCCGCTGACCATCATCGCCAAGCGTTTCTCCCAGGAGGCGCGGGTGATCTGTTTCGACGAATTCTTCGTATCCGATATCACTGACGCGATGATTCTCGGCACGCTGATGGAAGAACTGTTCAAGAACGGCGTGACCCTGGTCGCCACCTCGAACATCGTGCCGGACGGCCTATACAAGGATGGCCTGCAGCGTGCCCGCTTCCTGCCGGCCATTGCCTTGATCAAGCAGAACACCGAAATCGTCAACGTCGACAGTGGCGTCGACTATCGCCTGCGTCACTTGGAGCAGGCCGAGCTGTTCCATTATCCACTGGACGAAGCGGCCCACGAGAGCTTGCGCAAGAGCTTCCGGGCGCTGACGCCGGAATGCACCCAGGCCGTGGAAAACGACGTACTGATCGTCGAGAACCGCGAGATCCGTGCACTGCGCACCTGTGACGATGTGGCCTGGTTCGATTTTCGCGAGTTGTGCGACGGTCCACGCAGCCAGAACGACTACATCGAGCTGGGCAAGATCTTCCATGCGGTGCTGCTCAGCGGCGTGGAGCAGATGGGCGTTGCCACCGATGACATCGCTCGGCGTTTCATCAATATGGTCGATGAGTTCTACGACCGTAATGTCAAGCTGATCATCTCCGCCGAAGTGGAGCTCAAGGATCTCTACACCGGTGGCCGGTTGACGTTCGAGTTCCAGCGGACCCTCAGTCGTTTGCTGGAGATGCAGTCCCACGAGTTCCTTGCGCGGGCGCACAAGCCGTAATCGCGACTCGGTGAAAAAAGGGGCCTGCTATGCAGGCCCCTTTTTTCATGCCGCCAGTTGCTGGAACTGTTGGCGATACTGGTTGGGCGAAAGCTCGGTGTGCTGGCGGAATAGCCGGGCGAAGAAGCTGGCGTCGTCATAGCCGACTTCGTAGCTGATGGTCTTGATGCTCTTGCGTGTCCCCGACAGCAGGCCTTTTGCGGTTTCGATCCGCAGGCGCTGCAGGTAGTGCAGGGGCTTGTCGCCCGTGGCGGTCTGGAAGCGGCGCATGAAGTTGCGAATGCTCATGCCATGCTCGCGAGCGACGTCCTCGAAGCGGAACTTGTCGGCGAAGTGTTCTTCGAGCCAATGCTGGATCTGCAGGATGATCACGTCCTGGTGCAGCTTCTGGCCGCCAAAACCCATGCGTCCCGGAGCGTAGCTGCGCTGGACCTCGTAGAGGATGTCCCGGGCTACGGCCTGGGCCACGCTGGCGCCACAGAAGCGCTCGATGAGATAGATGTAGAGGTCGCAGGCCGAGGTGGTGCCGCTGGCGCAGTAGAGGTTGTCGGCGTCGGTCAGATGCTTGTCCTGGTTGAGCTGGACCTTGGGAAAACGCTCGCTGAAGGTGCTGAAGAAACGCCAATAGGTGGTGGCCTCCTTGCCATCGAGCAGCCCGGCCTCGGCCAGCCAGAAGACCCCGGTGGCCTCACCGCATAGCACGGCGCCGCGGGCGTGCTGGGCGCGTAGCCAGGGCAATATCTGGGGGTAACGCTGGCACAGGGAGTCGAAGTCGTCCCAGAAGGCTGGGAGGATGATCACGTCGCTATCTCCCAGTGGACCATCCACTGGCATGACTACATCGCTGAAGCTGCGCACCGGCTGGCCATCAGGGCTGACCAGGCGGGTCTCGAAGGCTGGCGTCAGGCCTTGGCCCAGTTGCTTGCCGTAGCGCAGGCTGGCCAGGTGGAAGAAATCCTTGGCTTGCATGAGGGTGGAAGCGAAAACCCGGTCGATAGCCAGGATGCTGACGCGCCGCAAGGGCGTGGAAGTTTGGTTAGACATAATTCGATTGTTCTTATAGGGGAAAGTGGTCACCAGACGGCTGGATCGTCTTATTTTTTGTCGGATGTGTCCAGTGTCCCGTGCCGGTGGCTGGGCTTAGGCTCTGGCAGTCAGACCCGATAAATGACAACCACAGGTGGCTGCATGATCCCCAGAACCTTGTTCAGTTCCGAGCACGAACTCTTCCGCGACAGCGTGCGTACCTTCCTTGAAAAAGAAGCGGTGCCTTTCCATGGCGAATGGGAAAAGCAGGGCCACATCGACCGCAAGTTGTGGAGCAAGGCCGGGGAGGCGGGGATGCTGTGCTCGCACATTCCCGAGGAGGACGGCGGGCCGGGGGGGGGACTCCTGTGTAGCGGGGGGGTGAACGGGGGGGGCAGCCGCCCGGGGCTTGGTGGCAATGGGCTTTCCCCGCCCTCCGAAAACGTTCCGCCCCAACT
>NZ_JBJJLO010000084.1:0-30348 GCF_046230915.1 Pseudomonas sp. KCJK8993 | reverse complement strand
GGCCCGGGAGCCACTGCCCCATTTGCTCAGGCCACTGCCCTGAGCGCCCTACCGAGTAACCATCGATGCCCACCTTCACCCCTGCCCGCGCCCTTCACCGCCTGAACTGCACCGGCTGCGGCTGGACACTGGCGATCCTCGGGCAGCACGAACAGCCCCTGCAAAAGTGCCCCTGGTGCGGCTGCAACGAGTTCAGCGCAGAACAGCCCGCCCGCAGCGGCGCCGGGCAAGTGCTGGAGTGCCCGCGCCACGGCCCGGTGGTGGTGCAGGTCCTGGACGCGAACATCCACAGCGATGACTTCCTGGACAACCTGTACTGCCCCTTCTGCCCCTAGCCCGGGGCCATCGGCTCAACGCGCCTGCCAGTCCCGCAGCCATTGCAGGCCGGCGCTGGTGTCGCCCCGGGGCCGGTACTCGCAACCGACCCAGCCGGCATAACCCAGCTCATCCAGCCACTGGAACAGGTAGGGGTAATGCAACTCCCCCAGATCCGGTTCATGACGCTGCGGCACCCCGGCGACCTGGATATGGCCGATGCCCGCCAGGTCGCGGCGCAGCTTGGTGGCCACGTCACCCTCGACGATCTGGCAGTGGTAGCAGTCGAACTGCACCTTGAGATTGTCGGCCCCTACTTCGCGGCAGATGGCCTGGGCCTGGTCCTGGCGGGTGAGGAAGAACCCCGGCATGTCCCGGGTGTTGATCGGCTCCACCAGTACCGTGATGCCCACCTCGGCGGCCCGGGCGCAGGCATGGGCCAGGTTCTCCAGGTAGACCCCATGGTGCCGGGCCCGCTCGCCTTCGTCGGCCAGCAATCCGGCCATCACATGGATGCGTGGATTACCCAGCACCGTGGCGTACTCCAGGGCCCGGGCGAACCCTGCGCGAAACTCCTGCTCGCGT
Organism: Pseudomonas sp. KCJK8993; assembly: GCF_046230915.1. Classification (NCBI taxonomy): domain Bacteria; kingdom Pseudomonadati; phylum Pseudomonadota; class Gammaproteobacteria; order Pseudomonadales; family Pseudomonadaceae; genus Pseudomonas; species Pseudomonas sp. KCJK8993. The sequence goes on along the minus strand of NZ_JBJJLO010000084.1, from coordinate 29,448 downwards.
CCGGGCAGCGAGGCCGTGCCACGCTCCCCCGCCGCCCAGTCCCCCGGTGGTGCGTTGAACAGCACTTGCTGCAGGCCGTGGTCGTCCAGGCGCTGCCTGAGTGCCTCGGGGCGATGCTCATAGGGAAACAGGTATTCCACGCCGACAAAGCCATCGGCGGCAGCTGCGGCGAAGCGCTCGAGAAAGGTGTGTTGCGGGTAGAGCATGCTGAGGTTGGCGGCGAAGCGAGGCATGGCGACTCCAGGGACCCGAAAGCGGACGACGATCAGTGGCGCAGGGTAATACAACCGTCATGGATCACCGCAAGGTAATGGCCGGACACTGGCTCTTCATACCGCTCGTCCCCTTCTGCCATCGCTGGCCGCACCGCTGGTCGGAAGCCCCGGGGCACTGGTCGGCTGGCTGCTACAAACATTCACAGCCCTGACTTGGATCAGCATCGCCAGCGGAGCACTGGCCGAGGCTGGATGCACGAGGGCTGCTGACTGGTGGTAGTGCCCTTCATCGCGACTCCGTTGACGCCCGCCATGACGGCGAGCTCAATGGCCTGTCTGGTTATGCTTGGATAAGGATGATTCAACATGGCAAAGATCGAGGTTTTATCGGGTGATTTCCTGCAAGGCACCGGTGAATACCGGCACGGTACCTTCAGGCTCAAGACGGTATTCAACAGTGCCGGGGTCGACGTCAAGGCATCGGCGTTCAAGTCCCTGGAAATCGCCAGCGAAAGTCCCGTGGCCAATCGCGACGCCCTGGGCTACGGCCTGGCCGGCGCCATGCTCTTGGGTCCGGTGGGGGCGCTGGCCGGCTACCTGATCGCGGGCACGGAAAACGAGGTGACCTTCATCGGCACCTTCAAGGATGGCAGGCAATTGATGGCCGCCACTGACAGCGCCACCTACAAGGACATTTCCCAGCACCTGCTCAACTAAGGTCCTGGCAACTTTTCGATCATTCGGTGCCCATGATGTTTTTCGATCATGGGCACTTTTTATTACCCGCCCGCTTCATATATGCAAGTTCACAAGTTACTTATCCCCCACCTGAACCTCAGCTGAAAAAAACATCATCGAACATTGATTATCGGGCAATTTGAACTTGACTCATCCCAGCGCCCTGAGTAAATTGCGCGGGCCGGTCAAACCGGCCTTTTTTCCAACTCACCAAAGAAGCCAATGGACACAGTATCTAGACGCTGTCTGGTCGCGGCCCTCGGGCACCGCCAGGCACTTAACCCTGAACAAGACGGGACTCGACTCCACGGTCGGGTGAGCTGCGCTAGAGCTTGACGCTCCTACGTAACTTGCCTCCTCCGGAGCCAGTCCGGTCGCGAGGCAACTGTTATGACCTTCACTTCCTCTGTAATGCCCGGTGTCCGTGCCTTTGCCGCGACCATGCGGGTCAAGTTGCGCCCTGAGCCCAAGGCCCAGGCCCGCTCGCCTTTCTCTCGCCCCACACCCACCTGCGCCACGCACCTGCGGGCCAACTGGCGTGTCTGCCCCACCAGCGGCCAACTGCAACAACGCTGGAGCTTCGACGACAGCCAGGACCCGCAGAGTCGGGGCGCGGCCTGGCTCTTCACCCAGGCCGCCTTGATCCTTGGCCTGTATCTCGGGGCTCGCACCTAAGTTCCAGGCGCCAATAACTTTCGTTATTCAAAGACGAATTCCTTATATAGGAACTTGTCGGCAGCCTATCGCCTTCAAGTTAATGAACATGCCGGAGAAAGTTATGGAAGAGGCCAGTAGTAGGTTCGCTGTCCATGCAACTTCATTGTGTGGGCAGCGAACGTTAAATCCTGAAAGACGCCCAGATCAACATCGATCGCCAACCTGCGGTTCGACATACTTTCGCTCGCCTTTGATAAGTTGAGTGGCTCGTGTGTCGCGCCGTCAGCAAGCGGCAGGAGCACACACCCATGACTGTAAAAATCGCAACTTCGCGCAACCACAACGCCACCGGCGACCAGCACAAGCTGTCGATGCGCGCCGCCCGTGAAGCCCGGAACGGCCTGGCCGTGACCCTGGCCAATGTCAATTCCAGCACCGCCGGCCTCACCGAACTGGACGCCGAAGGCCGCCTGCAACGGGACGGCCACAACGAGGTCGCCCACGACCGTCCGCCGCACGCCCTGGTGCAACTGCTGCAAGCCTTCAACAACCCCTTCATCTATGTACTGATGACCCTGACCGGTATCAGTTTCTTCACCGACTTCTGGCTGCCGCTGCAGGCCGGCGAAGAAACCGATCTCACCGGGGTCATCATCGTCCTGGTGATGGTCCTGGCCAGCGGCCTGATGCGCTTCTGGCAGGAGCACCGCTCGGCCAAGGCCGCCGAGGCCCTCAAGGCCATGGTCCGCACCACCGCCGCGGTCCTGCGGCGCGAGCAGATGGGCATGCAGGCCCGGGTCCGCGAAGTACCGATGCGCGAACTGGTGGCGGGCGACATCATCCAGCTCGCGGCGGGCGACATGATCCCCGCCGATATCCGCCTGATCGAATCCCGCGACCTGTTCATCAGCCAGGCGGTGCTCACCGGCGAAGCCTTGCCGGTGGAGAAGTACGACACCCTGGGTGCCGTCCAGGAGAAATCCGCCAAGGCCCAGGCCGCCGACCAGCAAGACCTGCTGGATTTGCCCAACATCTGCTTCATGGGCACCAACGTGGTCAGCGGCACCGCCACCGCCGTGGTGGTGGCCACCGGCGCGCGTACCTACTTCGGCTCCCTGGCCCGTTCCATCGTCGGCTCGCGCTCGCAAACCGCCTTCGACCGCGGGGTCAACAGCGTCAGCTGGCTGCTGATCCGCTTCATGCTGGTGATGGTGCCGGTGGTGCTTCTGATCAACGGCTTCACCAAGGGCGACTGGGCCGATGCCTTCATGTTCGCCCTGGCGGTGGCCGTCGGCCTGACCCCGGAAATGCTGCCGATGATCGTCAGCGCCAACCTGGCCAAGGGCGCCGCGGCCATGGCCAAGCGCAAGGTGGTGGTCAAGCGCCTCAACGCGATCCAGAACTTCGGCGCCATGGACGTGCTCTGCACCGACAAGACCGGCACCCTGACCCAGGACCGGATCATCCTCGAGCACCACGTGGGTATCGACGGCCAACGCTGCGACCAGGTACTGCAACTGGCCTGGCTCAACAGCTACCACCAGAGCGGCATGAAGAACCTGATGGACCGCGCGGTGGTGGCCTTCGCCGAGGAGAACCCGCGCTTCACCCCGCCCGCCGCCTGGCGCAAGATCGATGAGCTGCCGTTCGACTTCGTGCGCCGGCGCCTGTCGGTGATCCTCGCTGACGCCCATGGCCAGCACCTCTTGGTGTGCAAGGGCGCGGTGGAGGAAATGCTCGAGACCGCCACCCGGGTCCGCCAGGACGGCGTCGCCGTGGCCCTGGACGCCGAGCGCCGGGCACAACTGCTGGCCCTGGCCGAACGCTACAACCGCGACGGCTTTCGCGTGTTGCTGGTGGGCACCCGGGAGCTGCCCAAAGGCCAGACCCGCAGCCAGTACAGCGCCAGCGATGAGCGCGAGCTGGTGATCGAAGGCTGCCTGACCTTCCTCGATCCGCCCAAGGAAACCGCCGGCCCGGCCATCGCCGCCCTGCGCGACAACGGCGTGGCGGTCAAGGTACTGACCGGCGACAACCCCATCGTCACCGCCAAGATCTGCCGCGAGGTCGGCCTGGAAGCCGGCGAGCCACTGCTGGGCCGCGACATCGAGCACATGGACGACCAGGTCCTGGGCCGGCTGGTGGAAGAACGCACGGTGTTCGCCAAGCTGACGCCGCTGCAGAAGTCGCGGGTGCTCAAGGCCCTGCAGGCCAACGGCCACACCGTGGGCTTCCTCGGCGACGGGATCAACGACGCCCCGGCCCTGCGCGATGCCGACGTCGGCATCTCGGTGGACAGCGGCACCGACATCGCCAAGGAATCGGCGGACATCATCCTCCTGGAAAAGAGCCTGATGGTGCTCGAGGAAGGGGTGATCAAGGGCCGCGAGACCTTCGGCAACATCATGAAGTACCTGAACATGACCGCCAGCTCCAACTTCGGCAACGTGTTCTCGGTACTGGTGGCCAGTGCCTTCATCCCGTTCCTGCCGATGCTGGCGATCCACCTGCTGCTGCAGAACCTGATGTACGACTTCTCCCAGCTGGCCCTGCCCTGGGACAAGATGGACAAGGAGTACCTGGCCAAGCCGCGCAAGTGGGACGCCAACAACATCGGGCGCTTCATGATCTGGATCGGGCCGACCTCGTCGATCTTCGACATCACCACCTTCGCCCTGATGTGGTACGTGTTCGCCGCCAACAGCGTGGAGATGGCGGCGCTGTTCCAGTCCGGCTGGTTCATCGAGGGGCTGCTGTCCCAGACCCTGGTGGTGCACATGCTGCGCACCCGCAAGATCCCGTTCATCCAGAGCACCGCGGCCTTGCCGGTGATGCTGGCCACGGGACTGGTGATAGCGCTGGGGATCTACGTGCCCTTCTCGCCCCTGGGCAGCATGGTCGGCCTGGTGCCGCTGCCGTGGGAGTACTTCCCTTGGCTGGTGGGCACTCTGCTCAGCTACTGCGTGGTCGCCCAGACCATGAAGACCCTGTACATCCGCCGCTTCAAGCAGTGGTTCTAAGGGCCTGAAACGTGGCGCGGCCGCCCGCCGGCGGTCGCTTGTGATCGAGACCCTTGACGCCACCGTCGGCGCGGCCCGCGCCGTGCCGACGCCGACAGCGCTCGCCCCAAAGGAGTGTCGCCATGTACCTCAAGCCTTTTTCTTCGTTGCAACGCGGCCTCAAGGCCTTGCTGGTCTGCGCCTTGTGCGCCTGTGCCCGGCTGCTCGCCCGCCTGGGTTGCCGTCTCTATGTGCGGGGCCTGTTGAGCGCCGTGGAAATGCGTTTCGTGCTGGATGTGAGCGCCGCCATCAACCGCGCCTCGCTGCGCCTGGCGATTGCCTGAACCCGCACCCGTCCCGGGAGAACCCTCATGTCGGGAACCACCCTTCTGATCAACCTGGCCGGCGCCATCGCCCTCTTGCTGTGGGGCTCGCAGATGATCTGCAACTCGCTGCTGCGCGGCTTCGGCAGCCCGCTGCGCCACTGGCTCGGGCAACACCTGAACAACCGCTGGCTGGCGCTGCTGTGCGGCATCGGCATCACCGGGGTGCTGCAAAGCAGTACCGCCGTGAGCCTGATGGCCAGCTCCTTCACCGCCGCCGGCACCCTGGGCCTGGCCCCGGCGCTGGCGGTGATGCTGGGGGCCAACATCGGCTCGACCCTGGTGGTCCAGCTGCTGAGCCTGGACCTCTCGCTGGCCGCCCCGGTGGCGTTGCTGGCGGGCTTCTTGTGCCTGCGCCTGCGCGATGACTCGCGCTTTGAAAGCATCGGCGCCGCGCTGATCGGCCTGGGCCTGATGCTCCTGGCCCTGGGCACGCTCGGTGCCACCCTGGGCGCGGTGGAGCACACCCCGGTGCTGCGCCTGGTGATGCAAAGCCTGGACGGCGACCTGCTGCTGGCGCTGCTGGTGGCGGTCGTGCTGACCTGGATGTGCCACTCCAGCGTGGCAGTGGTGCTGCTGGTCGCCTCGCTGGCCGGCACCGGGCTGCTGTCGCCGGCCACCAGCATGGCCCTGGTGCTGGGGGTCAATCTCGGCGGCGGCCTGCCCTCGCTGCTGGGCGCCAGCGGCAACGTCGCCCGGCGCCTGCCCCTGGGCAACCTGCTGGTGCGCCTGGCCGGGGTGGCGCTGGTATTGCCGTGGATCGGCGCACTGGCCCAGCTCGAAGGCGTGCGCCAACTGCCCGGGGCGCTGCTGGTGGTCTATCTGCACAGCGTCTTCAGCCTGGTGCTGGGGCTGCTGTTCATCGGCTTCACCGAGCCCATGGGCAAGCTGCTGACCCGCTTGCTGCCGGCCCCGCCGCCAGTGACCGATCCGGGCATGCCGCTGTACCTGGACGAGGCCGGGTTGGAAGTGGCCAATATCGGCCTGGCCAATGCCGCCCGCGAGGCCCTGCGCATGGCCGACATGCTCTCGGGCATGCTCGACCGGGTCCTGCAACTGCTGCGCACCTCGCAGGTGGCCAACGCCGAGCAGATCCGCCAGATCGACCAGTCCCTGGACCTGCTCAGCGCGGCGATCCGCGCTTATCTGGCGGACATCGGCAAGGAAGGCATCAGCGACCAGGACGCCGACCGCTCCCAGGAAATCCTGCTGCTGGTGATCAACCTGGAACACGCCGGCGACATCCTCAGCAGCAGCCTGGCGCAGCTGGCGGTACGACGCCTGCGCCGCAGCGAGCCGTTCTCCGCCTTCGAGCTGGGGACCCTGGTGCCGCTGCACCAGGAACTGCTGGCCAGCCTCAGCCTCGCGGTCACGGTGTTCCTGCGCGAAGACCTGGCCACCGCTCATCAACTGGTGGCACGCAAGGAGAACGTGCGCCGCCTGGAAGCCGCCGCCGGCCGCGAGCACTTTCGCCAACTGCGCGAAGACCGCAGCGCCTGGGCCGAGTCCGGGGACATTTTCCAGCGCCTGCTGCGCGACTACCGGCGGGTCCACCACCACATCGCCGCCCTGGCCTACCCAGTGCTGGAGCGGGCCGGCGAGCGAGACATCGAGCACGGCTATCTCGGCGAGCCACTGGCCGAGAGCCTGCCCGGCCAGTCGCACGAGACCCGGGAGGACAGTCGATGCGCGTCCTGATCTGCGCCGGTCGCCACTACACCGACAGCCGCCGCTGCCGCCAAGTGCTGGAGGCCTTCCAGCGCCTGCACCCGGTACGGGTGGTGATCCATGGCGGCAGCCAGTTCCTCGGGGCGCAGATCGAGGACTGGGCCCGGGAGATCGGCGCCGACCTGGTCCGCTACCCGCCCAACTGGCAGTTGCACGGCAAGCACGCCGAGCGCCTGCGCAACCGTTTCATGCTGGCCGACAGCCGCCCCGACATCGTCCTCGCCCTGCCCGGTGGCGACGACACCGAGGAACTGCTGGCCCAAGCCCGGACCCGGGGCATCCAGACCCTGGGCCTGGGTGAGTGATCACCCGCCACTTCATGACGCCAACCCCGGGCGCCGCCCACCCGGCGCCCACAGCCGTGAGATTCGCCATGACCCAGCATCGTCCGCATCGCTCCTCCCTCACCCGCGCCTGGGGCCAACCGCTGCCCGTCGCCAAAAGCCGCATGCTCAAGCGCAACCTGCTGTTCCTGGCCATCACCGCCGGCGCCACCGCAACCCTGGCCCTGTGCTCCAAGGCCCAGGCAGCCGGTGGCGCCTATGTGGTGGACAACGGCGGGATCAACGCCCCCGGCGAATGCAATGTCGACCTCTGGTACCAGGCCGATCGCCGCCAAGGCTCGAACCACAATAGCGTGCTGGTGCCGGCCTGCACCTTCAGCCAACTGCCTGGGGTGCAATTGGGCGCCGCGCTGCAACGCCAGCAAAGCGCCGAGCACGGCGAAACCCAGCTCAGCCCCCAGGTCAAGCTGGCCTTGCTGGACCGCGACGACCTGGGCCTGCAGCTGGCGCTCGCCGGCTCCGCCCACTGGGCACTGAACCGCAGCCACAGCTTCGACGGTGGCGACCTCAGCCTGCCGCTGACCTTCAGCCCCAGCGACGCGCTGCACCTGAACTTCAGTACCGGCTGGAGCCACGCCTATGACGACGGCCAGCAGCACCATCGCTGGACCTGGGGCACAGGGGTGGAATACGAGCTGCTGCCCAGCCTGACCCTGATCGCCGAACGCTACGGCCAGCGCGGCGGCGAACAAGCCTGGCAAGCCGGCCCGCGCCTGCACATCGGCCACGCCCTGGACCTGGACCTGATCCTGGGCCAGCGCCTGACTGACCGGCACGACCGCTGGCTGACCACCGGTGTCACCCTGCGCTTCTGAGCCGATCCACCACGGCAGCGGCTACACCCCTGTAGCCGCTGCTGAGCCCGCGAAGCTGCGCCAAGGCCCGCAGGGCCTTCCAGCAATCGCCAACCCCGTGGCCGCTAGGCGCCCATGCGCAGCCTGCGGCAGCGGCTACACGAAGCCCATCACGCCGGTAACGGGTACAGGGCGTCGTCGAACTGTTCCAGGCGCGGGAACACCAGTGGTTGCTCCTCATCGATGCGCTCCAGGCGCTGGCGGTACTGGGCCAGGAACCCTTCGCGCGCGTCCTGGCTGATATAGGGCACGTGCCAGGCCACGAACGGCTCCAGCACCTGGCAACCGACGTAGGCCAGGGTGCCGCGCAAGAGCGGGCGCAACATGTCCTCCAGCGGACCGTGGATCGCCCCCTGGCCGAACATGTGCTCGCGCCCGCCCAGGGTCAGGCTCAGCAGGGCCTTCTTGCCCACCAGGCCGCCCTGGTCGTAGAAACGCTTGCCGCCGTAGCACACCCCGGACACCAGCACCCGATCGATCCAGCCCTTGAGCATGGCCGGCACCGAGAACCAGTACACCGGGAAATTGAGGATCAGCAGATCGGCCCACAGCAATTTGTCCAGCTCGCCCTGGATGTCGGCGGCGATCCCGCCGTTCTTCACCCCCACCCGCTGCTCCAGGGCATAGACCAGGTACTCGGGGTTATCGCGCCGGGCAAAGTCGGCGGCGCTGGCCACCGGGTTCCAGTCCATGGCGTACAGGTCGCTGACCTGCACCTGGTGCCCCAGGGCCTGCAAGGTGCTGCGAGCCTGGTCGCGCAGCGCGGCGGTGAAGGATTGCGGTTCGGGGTGAGCGTGGACGATCAACACATTCATGGCGGTTCCTCGGGGCCTATTTATAATTGTTACCGTAACAAATACTTTATTTTCCACACAATCGCTTTCACCGCGTCGTTGAACGGCCAGCGCTGGCATACTGGCGCCTTCCCAGGGACGTGCAGACACCCATGAGCCAGTCGACCCGCCTGATCACCGCTTCCTACATCCTGTCCTTCGTGGCCGCCAACGCGCCGCAGAAGCTGCGCACCGAGACCATCGCCAAATGGGTCAAGATCCACCCGGCGCGGGTGCGCAACCTGGTGTCGCAGATGGTCAAGGCCGATATCCTCGCCTCTTGCCGTGGCCCCAAGGGCGGCCTGACCCTGGCCCGCCCAGCGGCGCAGATCACCCTGCAGGACGTCTACGACGCGGTGCAGGAAAGCTCGCTGATCGCCGAGAAGATCGACAACCCCTTCTCCGGCATGGAAGAGCACTGCAAGGTGTTCGACGTCTTCACCCGGCTGTTCGGCCTGCTGGAGCGCAACATGCGCCAGGACCTGGCCAACATCACCGCCGACCAGCTGTTCGTGGCCTTCGACCCGCCCCTGGAAACCGACCGCGCATAACCCCACAGGACCTTCCAACGATCCCCAACCCTGCGGCCGCTACGCGCCCGTGCGCGGCCTGCGCCAAGGCCCGCAGGGCCTTCCGACGATCCTGCGCCTAGGCTAGGCAATCGCTGGCGCAACGGGCGATGCGCCGGCAGGCTTCGCGCAGGGCCTCGGGCTCCAGCACCAGGCCCAGGCGGATATGCCCGGCGGCGCTGGGACCGAAGGCTTCGCCGGCCAATACCGACACCCCCTGCTCGTCCAGCAGCCGTTCGCTGAAGGCCTGGGCACTCAGGCCCGTGGCGCGGATGTCGACCATCACGAACATGCCGCCATCGGGCTTCAACGGCCGGGCACCCGGGCAGTCGGCCAGGCAATCGCAGACCAGGTCGCGCCGCTGGCGGTAGGCCTCGGTCATCGCCGCCAGCTGCGGCAAGGGTTGCTCCAGGGCGACGATGGCGGCGTCCTGGATGAACTCCGGCGAGCCATAGAGCATGCACAGCGCCAGGTTCTCCAGGTGCGCGGCCAGGGGCGCCGGGGCCACCACCCAGCCCAGGCGCCAGCCAGTCATGGCATGGGACTTGGACAAGCTGTTGAGGGTCGCGGTGCGCTCGGCCATGCCCGGCAGGCTGGCCGGGCTGACGTGCTCGCCCTCGTACAGCAGTTCGCTGTAGACCTCATCGCAGATCAGCCACAGGTCATGCTCGATGCACAGCGCCGCCAGGGCCTCCCAGGTGGCCCGGGGAATGCTCGCCCCCGTGGGGTTGTGCGGGCTGTTGAGCACCAGTGCCCGGGTCTTGCCGGTGATGCGCGCGGCCACGTCCTCTGGACGCACCTGGAAGCGCTCCTCGGCGCGTACCGGCAACGGCACCACCTGGGCATTGCAGGCGCCGAACACCGCCTCGTAGGTGACGTACATCGGCTCGGCGACGATCACCTCGTCCCCCGGGTCCAGCAGGCATTGGGCGACGCTGTACAGCGCGCACTGGGCACCGGCCAGCACCACCACCTCATCGGCCTGCACCGCCTGCCCGCTGCGCGACTGGTGACGGCGGGCAATGGCCTCGCGCAGTGCACGCTTGCCGCGCACGTCGGCGTAATGGGTATGGCCGTCGCGCAGGCTGTCGATGGCCGCCTGGACGATGGGCTGCGGGGTGTCGAAATCCGGGTCGCCCACCGACAGCAGCCACACCGGCTCGCCCCGCTCGCGCTTGGCCAGGGCCCGGTAATGGATGTCCCAGGCGGCGGCGCCATCGCCGGCGATACGTTGGGTCAGCTTGGAAAAACGCATGGCGAAACTCCTGGCAAAAAATGTAGGTCAGGCCTGGGCGCAGGCGTGCTTGAGCTCGATCAGCGTCACCCCGGGCTGGGCAAACCCACGGCGCAGCGCCTGTTGCAGCTCGTCGAGGCTGGCCGGCTGGCTCACCGGGCAACCGAAGGCCCGGGCCAGGGCAATGAAGTCCGGGTTGCGCGGCAAGACCCCGATGGGCTCGATGTCCAGGGCCTGCATGTCATCGCGAATCTGGCCCAGGGCGTCGTTGTTCCACAACAGCACCACCAGCGGGCTGTCCAGCTCCTCCACCGCCGTGGCCAGCTCCTGCACGGTGTAGAGAAAACCACCGTCGCCCACCAGCACCAGGCCCGGGCGACCGGGCGCGCCGAGCTTGGCGCCGATGGCCGCCGGCAGGCCGTAGCCCAGGGTGCCGTAGCCGGTGGGGTGCAACCAGCTGCGCGGCCCCTGGCTGGGGTACAGGTAGTTGCCGCTGTAGGCCAGCTGGGTCATGTCGCTGCTGATGAAGCCGCGCTCGGGCAGCTCGGCCGCCACCCGCTGGAGAATCTGCTGGTGGATGCGCTGCAAGGGCCCCTGCCCCTCGTCCACCGTGCGGCGCAACCGGGCCACCGCCGCCACCGCCCAGCTGGAGTCCGCCGGCGGTTGTTCCAGGTCCTCGAGCAAGGCCTCCAGGGTCTGCCGGGCATCGCCGTGCAAGGCCACGGCGCAGGGGTAGAAGTCGTTGAACTTGCGTGGGTCGAGGTCCAGCCGCACGAGCTGGCCGTTGAGCGGCAGGCGCTCGCGCCAGTAGTCGGTGTCGGCCATCTCGGTGCCCACCGCCAGCACCACATCGGCCTGGCTGATCAACTGCCAGCCGGGCTCCACGCACAGGGTCGCACCGGCATTGAGCGGCGCCCGGTCCGGCAGCAGGCCCTTGCCGGCCACGCTGCTGAAGCACACCGCGCCCAGCCGGGTCGCCAGTTCCTGCAAGGCCGCGCCGGCGTGCAAAGCCCCACCGCCGGCGATGATCATCGGCCGCTGGGCCAGGCGCAACAGGTCCGCCGCCTGATGCACATCCGCCGCTGCGGCGGGACCACGGGCCGGGCGCCGCCGCACCTCGCCAGTCCAGTCCCGGGCCACCGGGGCCGCCAGCACATCCAACGGCACCGAGAGATGCACCGGCCGCGGGCGCTCGCTGTCGAACACGGCGAAGGCCCGGGCCAGCAGCTCGGGCAGGTCCTCGGGGCTCAGGGCCAGGGCTGAAAACGCGGTGATCGGCGCGGTGATGGCGCGCTGGTCCTGGGTTTCGTGCAGCGAGCCCCAGCCCTTGCCGAGGCTGGCGCTGTGGTTGACGCTGGAAATCACCAGCAGCGGGATCGAATCGGCATAGGCCTGGCCAATGGGCGTGGCGACGTTGGTCACCCCCGGGCCGCTGATGACGAAACACACCCCGGGCTTGCCGCTGACCCGGGCATAACCGTCGGCCATGAACCCGGCGCCCTGTTCGTGGCGCGTCAGCACATGGCGGATGCCGCTGCCGGGCAGGCCGCGATACAACTCCAGGGTGTGCACCCCGGGAATGCCGAATACCGTGTCGACGCCGTAGCCGGCCAGCAGCCGCACCAGGGCCTGGCCAGCGGTCAAGGTCTGTTCGTGCATGTCTCTCTCCTCATACCCGGCCTAGGCGAATCAACGCATCGACCGCGACAGTGCCACCGGCACCGACCAACAATGGGTTCACATCCAGTTCCAGCAGGGTCGCCGCGTGTTCGCAGGCGTAGTCGGCTACCGCGCCGATGGCCGCTACCAGCGCGTCCAGGTCGGCCGCCGGGCGTCCGCGAAAGCCTTGCAGCAAGGCCGCGCTGCGCAGTTGCAGCACGGCCTGGCGGATTGCCGCCGGATGAGTCGGCAGCAACAGGCTGCGACTGTCCTTGAGCAGTTCCACCAGCACCCCGCCGGCGCCGATCACCAGGGCCAGGCCGAAATGCTCCTCGCGCTTGATGCCGACGATCAGCTCGGCCAGGGGCGGCGCGGCCATGGGCTCCAGCAGCACCTGGTCGAAGGCCACCCCCGGGGCATGCTCGGCGATCCGCGCGCGCATCTGCCGCAGCGCCGCGCCCAACGCCTCGGGGTCCTTGAGGTTCAGAGCCACCGCGCCGGCTTCGGTCTTGTGCGGCAGCTCGACGCTGACCGCCTTGAGCACCAGCGGATAACCCACCGCCGCCGCTGCGCTCAGCGCCTGCTCGGGGGTGCTCAGCAGGCCCTCGGGAATGCGCAGGCCGAATTCGCGCAGGGCCTGCTTGGATTGCCACTCATCCAGCAGTTGGCCCGTACCCTCCAGGGCCTCGGGACACAACGGCACCAGGGCCGCCTCGCCCAGTTCCAGCAAGGCCTGGCGCCGCCCCTGGTAGGCGGCGATCCGGCCCCAGGCCGCCAGGCCGTCCTCGACCCCCTGCAAGGCCGGGATGCCCAGGGCATGCAGGCGCTCCCGGGCCGCCGCCGGCAGCAATTCGGGGAAGGCCGAGGTGACGAAACCGCGCTTGCCATGGCGTTGCAATGCGGCGCAGAACAGTTCCAGCAGCAGGTCGCATTCCTTGCGCTCGCCGGTGAACTCGGCCGGGTAATCCAGCACCAGCATGGCGCTGTCGGCTGCGCTGCCCAGCACGGTATCGAGCATCTGCCGCAAGGCCTGGGCATCGCCCCAGATCGCGGTGGTGAAATCCAGCGGATTGACCAGGTTGGCGTACCCCGGCAGCACCTGGGCCAGCGCCTGGCATTGCTCGCTCGCCAGCGTGGGCAGCTCCAGGCCGTTGCGCTCGGCGTAGTCGGCGATCAACCCGGCATCGCCCCCGGAACAGGCCAGGGCCATCAACTGCGGGCCCGCGGGCAACTGGCCGCAGGACGCGGCCTTCAAGGTCTCGACAAAACTCACCGGGCCGCTGACGCGGATCACCCCCAGGCGCTGGAACAAGGCGTCGTACAGCGCATCGGAGCCGGACAGCGAGCTGGTGTGGCTCAGGGCCAACTCGGCGCCGATCGGCGACACCCCGGTCTTCAGGGCGATGATCGGAATGCCCTTTTCCAGGGCCTTGTACGCGGCCCGGGCGAACCCCGGCACGTTCTTCAGGCCTTCCAGGTGCAGGCCGATGGCGGTGACTCGCGGCTCGTCCAGCAGCACGTCCATCAGTTCGGCGATGCCCAGTTGCGCCTGGTTGCCCACCGAGGCCATGTAGGCCACCGGCAACGAACGGTCGCTCATGGACAGGTTGTAGGCGAAGTTGCCGCTCTGGGTCAGCACCGCCACGCCCCGCTCGACCTGCTGGCCGCCGTGGGCCACCGGCCACAGGGCGGCGCCGTGCAGGTAATCCAGCAGGCCGTAGCAGTTGGGCCCGAGCAGGGCCATGTCGCCGGCGGCCTGCAGCAATCGCTGTTGCAGGGCCTGGCCCTCGGCGCCGGTCTCGGCGAACCCCGAGGCGTAGCAGATCGTCCCGCCCGCGCCCTTGGCCGCCAGCTGGGCGACGCAGTCCAGGGTCAGCTCGCGGTGGGTGGCGACGAACACCGCATCCGGGCCGCAAGGCAGTTGGTCGATGCTGGCCACGCAGGGCACGCCGTCGATCTGCGCGTGCTGCGGGTTGACCAGCCACAGGTCGCCGGCAAAACCGCCCTCGGCGCAGCGCTTGAGGGCCCGGGCCATGCTGCGGCCGCCGACGAAGGCCAGGTGCCGGGGCGCCAGCAGGCGCTTGAGGTTGTCACGTAGGGTCTGGGACATGACGCAGGTTCTCCAGGCGGTTCAGCGCAGCAACGGCCGCAGCAGTTCACGGGAAATGATGTGCCGCTGGATCTCCGAGGTGCCCTCCCAGATCCGCTCGATCCGCGCGTTGCGCCAGATGCGCTCCACCGGGCCTTCGTCCATCAGGCCCATGCCGCCGTAGATCTGCACCGCCTCGTCGGCCACCTTGCCCAGCACTTCGCTGGCGAACAGCTTGGCCATGCCGGCCTCGCCGTCGGTCATGCTGCCCTGGTCCATCTTCCAGGCGGTGTGCAGGGTCAAGAGCTCGGCGGCGCGGATCTGCGTGGCCATGTCCGCCAGCTTGAACGACACCCCCTGGTAGCTGCCGATGGCCTGGCCGAACTGCTTGCGGTCCGCCGCCCATTGCAGGGAGGCATCCAGCGCCCGCTGCGCCTGGCCCACGCAGTTGGCCGCGACCATCACCCGCCCGGCGGTGAGCCAGGCGTTGGCCACCTCCCAGCCCTTGCCCACCTCCCCCAGCACCTGGTGGGCCGGCACCCGGCAGTCGTCGAAGAACATCTCGAAGGTGTGGTAGCCACGGTTGCTCACGCACTTGGGGCCACGGCGAATGGTCAGGCCCGGGGTGTCGCGGTCCACCAGGAACGCGGTCACGGCATTGCGCTGGCGGCCGTTGTGCGCGTAGGTGCCGGTGACGGCGAAGACGATGGCGAAATCCGCATGCCCGGCGTGGCTGATGAAGTGCTTGGCGCCATTGATCACGAAGTCACCGCCCTCGCGCACGGCGCGGGTCTTGATCGCATTGGCATCGGAGCCGGCACCGGGTTCGGTGAGGGCGAAGCAGTCGATCTTCTTGCCCTGCACGCAAGGCAGCAGGTAGTCGCCGATCTGCGAGCCGGTGCAGGCCATGAGGATCTTCGACGGCCGGGCGACGAACACATGCAGGGCCCAGGAACACTTGGCCAGCTCGCGCTCGATCAGCGCCTGGGACAGGTAGTCGAGGCCGCCGCCACCGACCTCCTCGGGCATGTTGAAGGCATAGAAACCGGCGGCGATGGCCTTGTGGCGAATCTCTGCGGCCAGTTCGGCCGGGACCTCGTCGGCGCGGTCCACCGCTTCTTCGTGGGGCAGCAACTCCTTGCTGACAAAACTGCGGACTGCATCGACCAACATTTCTTGTTCTTGGCTGAGTTGGAAGTTCATGGCACTACCTGTGGCGGGTTGACGGTGCGAAATAAGTGGATTGGGCCGCGGCTCAACGACCGATAAAGCGTGGCGGGCGTTTTTCCGTGGCCGCGCGCAGGGCCTCGGCGCCGTCGGCACTGCGTCCGCACAGCAGCCCGGCGGCCAGTTCGGCGGCCAGTTGCGCGGGCAGGTCGCGCTCGGCGCTTTCGCGCAGCAGGCGCTTGGTCTGGGCGAAGGCGAAAGTCGGGCCGTTGGCCAGGCGGCCGGCCAGTTCACTGACGGTGGCGTGCAGTTGCTCGTCGGCACAGACCTCGCCCACCAGCCCGGCGGCCAGGGCACGTTCGGCGCTCCAGAGCTCGTCGAGGAACAGCAGGCGCTTGGCCTGCTCGCTGCCAATCAACCTTGGCAGGTGCCAGCTGGCACCGGCATCCGGCGCATAGGCCATGCCGGTGTAGCCGGCCTTGAACCGCGCCGACTGCCCCGCAACCCGCAGGTCGCAGCACAGCGCCAGGTCCATGCCGGCGCCCACGGCCGTGCCGTTGATGGCGGCGATGGTGGGTTTGTCCAGGCTGTGCAGGCAGCTCATCAGGGCGTGTGCGGTTTCGGTCCAGCCGTAGCTTTCCAGGGCGCCCCGGGCTTCGGCTTCGGCCCATTCGGCCAGGTCGGCGCCGGCGCAAAAACTGCGGCCGCTGCCGCCCAGCACCACCACCCGCACCGCCGGGTCGTCCTGGCAGCGCTCGAGCACGCCGTGCAATTGGCGCAGGCCGGGAATGTCCAGGGCATTGCGCTGGTCCGGGCGGTTGAGGGTGATCCAGGCGATACCCGCCTCGATCTGGCAAAGCAGCGACGATGAAGTGCTCATGGGCGTCCTCGAATGATTGTATTTGGCATGAGGGAGGTCAGTTGCGGACCATGCTAAACGACTGTTCAACAAGACGGCAATTGCTCGACCGGTACACCGGCCAGGGCCGGATTACCTATCCATCCTTTTGTTTTTATTGAATAAAGAGTGATTAGAACGACTCATGGCCGAGCCGCTGTTACAACTTCGAACAAGCCACTACAACCCGATAAAGATGCAGGCCTTGCGGCCGCTGCGCGCCCGTACGCAGCCTGCGGCAGCGGCTACAAAACCCTGTAGCCGCTGTCGAGCGTAGCGAGGCTGCGCCAAGGCCCGCAGGGCCTTCGGCTATCAGGTGGCGGCGACCAATGGCTGGGCCTGGCGCTTGCGGCTCACCAGGTAGTAGGCGCCGTAGCACAGGGCAATGAAACCGAAGCCCCAGTACAAGGATGGGCGCTGGGTTTCATCCAGGGCCAGGAACACGAACAGCGAACTGCACAGGACAATGCACAGCAGCGGCACCAGAGGGAACCACGGCGCGCGGTACTTGAGCTGCTCCAACTGCCCGCCCTCACGCAGGAACTGGCGGCGGAAGCGGTACTGGGCCAGGGCGATGACGATCCAGGTCACGGTGCCGGCCATGCCGCTCACCGCCATCAGCACCATGAACAGGGTGTCGGCGGCGATGAAGCTGGTCATCAGCGAGATCAGGGCGAAGCCCAGGGTGATCGCCAGGGCCCGCAGCGGTACGCCCTGCTTGCTCAGGGGCGACAACGCCCTGGGCGCCATGCCGCTCTTGGACATGGCCCAGAGGATGCGGGTCGAGGCGTACAGCCCGGAGTTGCCCACCGAGAGGATCGCCGTGAGGATCACGAAGTTCATCAGGTCCGCGGCATAGGGAATGCCCACCATGTCGAACACCTGGACGAACGGGCTTTCCACCAGCCCGGCCTGCTGCCAGGGAATGATCGCCGCCAGCACCATCACCGCCAGCACGTAGAAGATCAGCACCCGGAACACCACGTTGCGCACCGCCCGTGGAATGCTCTTTTCCGGCCGGTCGGTCTCCCCCGCCGCCACGCCCATGATCTCGCAGCCCTGGAAGGCATAGACCACGGTCATCATCACCGCGAACACCGCCGGCAGGCCGTTGGGAAACAGCGAATCGCCGGTGAGGTTGTCGAACATCGGCGCCGGGGCGCCGCCGGGCAGGTCGATGACGCCGAAGATCACCAGCACCCCGACCACGATGAAGCTGAGGATCGCCAGCACCTTGACCCCGGCGAACCAGTACTCGGCCTCGCCGAAGGCACGGGTGGCCAGGGCATTGATGCCGAACAGCAAGGCGACGAAGAACGCCGACCAGTACCAGATCGGCACCCCGGGGAACCAGCGCTGCATGAGCATGCCCGCCGCGGTGAACTCCAGGCCCACGGTGGTGGCCCAGCTCATCCAGTAGACCCAGCCGATCATGAAGCCGGTGGCCGGGCCGATGTACTTCGTGGCGTGGGCCTGGAACGAGCCGGACACCGGCATCTGCACCGACAGCTCACCCAGGCAGACCATCACCAGGTACATCAGGAAACCCGCCACCAGGTAGGACAGGATCGCTCCCCAGGGACCGCCCTGGTTGATGGTGACCCCGGAGCCCATGAACAGCCCGGTGCCGATCACCCCTCCCAGGGACAACATGAAGATGTGCCGGCTCTTCAAGGCCCGAGTCAGTTGGATACCTTTGCGTTCAGTCGTGGTCGTCACGGCGCACCTCAGCAGTCGGTGAGGCGCAGGGCGCGCTGGGAGGGGGTACGGCGGGATGGAGCAGCAGCTTGCAGGCGGTTAATTATTATTATCTCCAATAAGCTTCGAAGGCCGCGGCGGGCGCGGCTCGAGCGATTATTGGAAAGCCATGTAAGTTCGCGTTGAAGCAAAAGATCGAAGATGTAAAAAGTCGTAAGGTTTTTTTACGTCAGGCCCCCAGCAGGGGCTCCAGGGCCCTGCGCGCCCGCCGCCAGCCCTGCCGCAGGTGCGGCAGCTGGGCCGCCATTGCCGCGACGCCGGACTGCCCCGCCGCATCCTCCAGCGCCCGCAGCACCCGGGCCAGTTCGCAAAAGCCCAGGGAGTCGGCGCTGCCGGCCAGGCGGTGGGCCAGGTGCTGCACCTGGGGACTGTCGGCCGCCGCCAGGGCGTCATCGAGCAACGGTCGTTGCTGGTCCAGGGTGCTCGCCAGGACCTTGAACAGCCCCTGCAACTTCTGCTCCCCCAGCAGGCTGCGGTGGGTGTCCAGCAGTTCCTGATCGAGCACGCCGTCGGCGCTCCGGGCTGGCGGCGCCAGTGCCTCGCTGGCCTGCTCCGCGGTGGCCAGGACCTGGCGCAGGCTGTCCATCTGCAAGGGCTTGCCGAGGATGCCCTGCATCCCCGCCTCCAGGTAACTGCGCACCAGGGCCGGCTGGACGCTGGCGGTCAGGGCGAAGATCCGCGCCTGGCGATTGGGCCCCGGGCGCCGGCGCAGCTCGCGGCACAGCTCGATGCCACTGATACCCGGCAGGTGCACGTCCAGCAGCAACAAATCGAAGCCCTGGCGCTGGCACAGCTCCAGCGCCGTCTCGCCGTCCTCCACCAGCCACACCTGGTGGCCATCGCGCTCCAGCAACCCCTGGACCACCTCGCGGTTGAGCGCTACATCCTCCACCACCAGGATCTTCAGCCCCGGCACCGGCACCACGACCGGCCGTGGCGCCGGCAGCCCCAGGCCCACGTCCAGGGCCAGTTCGAACCAGAAACGACTGCCCTGCCCCAGCTCGCTGTCCACGCCGATGCACCCGTCCAGTTGCTGCACCAGGTGCTTGCAGATCGCCAGGCCCAGGCCGGTGCCGCCATAGCGGCGGCTCACCGCGTCGCTGGCCTGGACGAAGCGCTCGAAGATCTTGTCGCGCATCGAGGCCGCGATACCGATGCCGTTGTCGGCCACCGAGCAGCACAGCCGTTGCCGCTGTGGTCCGTCCTCCAGCACCTGGACCTCGACCCGCACCCAGCCGCCTTCGGTAAAGCGGATGGCGTTGGCCAGCAGGTTGCTCAGCACCTGGCGCAGGTACTGCTCGGCGCCGTGCTGCCCCGGGGCCAGGCGTGGGTCGACGTGCACCTGCAACTGTGTGCCGTGTTCCCGGGCCCGGGGTTCGAGCAGGGTGCTGACCTCCTCCAGCAACTGGCGCAGGGAAAAATCCCGGGCCTCCGGACGGCTGTGCCCTTCCTCCAGGCGGGCGAAGGACAACACCTCGTCGAGGATCGTCAGCAAACCCTCGCCGGCCTTGTGCAGGGCCTGCAAACGCTGGCGGTCCTGGTGCGCAAGCGGCGCGCCGCGCAACAGTTCGGCCATGCCGAGGATGCCGTTCAGCGGCGTGCGCAGTTCGTGGCTCATGGTGGCCAAAAAGCGCGACTTGGCCAGGTTGGCCGCCTCGGCCTCGTCCTTGGCGTGCATCAGGCTGGCGGTGCGGCGCTGGACCATTTTCTGCAATTCGTCGCGCTTGTCCTGCAGGGCCTGGCGGTCCTGCTCGCGGCGCTGGATGTCATCGAGAAGTGCCCGGCGCATGTCGTCCAGGGCCCCGGCCACGGTGTCGATCTCGTCGCCGCCCGGACGTTGGCGCTTGTCCAGGCGCAGCGGCTGCTGCAAGTCGCCGCCGGCCACGCGGCGGGCGAATTCGGCCATGACCTGCAGGTGCCGGGTGACCAGGCGATAGAACAGCCCGGACAGCGCCACCGCCAGGCCGCAGAGGAACACGCTCATCCACAGCAGGCTGGCCAGCCCGGTGGTGTACAGGCGCCGGTATACCGCCCCCAGGTCAGTGCTGACCTGCAGCTCCCCCAGCGCGCGACGCGGCCCGGACGGCGGCTGGTAGCTCAGGGCGAAGCGCTCCACCCGCAGCGGCCCGATCAGTTCGGCACTGCCCTGTTGCAGGTCGAAATCACTGCTGAGCAGGTGCACCCGGGCCACATCGGAAAAGTCCACCAGGCCCTGCAACTGCACTGTCAGCTGTTCCTGGTTGAGGTCCCACAGGTTGCGCTCCAGGCTGCCCAGGTAGCCGGCGCGGATCAGCTCCATGCGGCTGTCGATGTCGCGCATTTCGCGGCGGTATTCGAAGTACAGCTGCACGGCGCTGGCCAGCACGGTGAAGCACAGGCTGAACAGCAGGATGAACAGCAACAGGCGCCGCAGCAGGCCGCCGGGCCGTGGGCCGATCATGGCGCCGCACCGGCTTGGGCCTTGAGCATGGCGCGGTAGTCGGCCTGGCTCTGCTCCAGCCAGCGCTGGATCGCGCCGCTGTCGACCTGGCGCTGCAACTGCGCGTCGATCTCGTCCATGCGCGCCGCCAGGGGCGACTGGCGCGACACCGCCAGGCGCAGGTAGTCGACGCTGATCGCCTGGGGCAAGGCGACGATGTCCTCGGCGCCCGGCAAGCGCTCGATGAACAACTGCCCGGTACGCCGCTCATGGGGGATGAAGTCGATGCGCTGGCGGATCAGCTTGCCGAAGTTCTGCACGCTGCTGGACACCCACTCGATGTTGCCGTGCTGCACCACTTCGCGGTCGAAATCCTGGCCGTAGCTCTCGCCGAACAGCAGGCCGCCGCGATAGGCCGTCAAGTCTTGCAGGTGCTGCAAGCGCGGCAGCTGACGGCGGTTGACGAACAGTGCCACTTCCTCGCGCAGCACCGGCACCCGGGAAAACACCAGGTCCTGCTGGCGCTGGCCGGTGCGGTAGGCCAGCACCACGTCCACGCGGCCAGCGGCGGCATCCAGCAGGCAGCGCTTCCAGTTGCCCAGCACCACCACCTGCACCTGGTAACCCAAGTCCCCCAGCACCTGGCGCACCAGGGCCGGGGCCAGGCCACGCATCTGGCTGCCGTCGCTCCAGGAGATTGGCGGGTACACCGGGTGGTCACAATATTTCAGGGTCGGCCGGGGCTCGGCCAGCGTCGCGCCGGCCAGCAGCATCAGCCCCAGGGCCCAGGCACGGCGCAGCACCTCAGGCGGCCACGCTGGCAGTGAACAGATAGCCGGCGCCATGGATGGTGATGATCAATTCCGGCTCGGCCGGGTCGTCATGCAGCTTGCGCCGCAAGCGCCCCACCAGCACGTCGATGGAGCGGTCGCTGGGCACCCACTCGCGGTTGCGGATCTGGTCCATCAACTGGTCGCGGCTGAGGGTGTGGCCGCTGTTGCGCAGGAACACGCTGAGCAACTGGTATTCGCCGTGGGTCAGCAGGGTCTCGCCGCCCCGGGGGTCGATCAGCCGGCGGCGGTCGGTGTCCAGGGCCCAGTCGGCGAACTGCTTGACCGGGCTGGGATGGCTGGCCGCCGGTTGCGGCTGGCGGGCATGGCGCACGCGGCGGACCAGGTTCTTGGCCCGCGACACCAGCTCGCGGGGGTTGAGGGGCTTGATCACGTAGTCGTCGGCGCCGCATTCCAGGCCGACGATGCGGTCGATGTCGTCGTTGCGCCCGGTGATCAGGATGATCCCCACCTCCGAGCGCACCCGCAGCTCGCGGGTCAGGGTCAGGCCGTCCTTGCCGGGCAGGCGGATGTCGAGCATCAACAGATCGACCGTGTGCTGGCCCAGGAAGCTCTCGGCCTGTTCCGCCGTGGCGGCGCAATGCACGTCATAGCCTTCCTGGGACAGATAGGCCTGGAGCAGTTCGCGAATCAACGGATCGTCGTCGACGATCAATACCCGAGGAGTCATCGCCTGTGTTCCTGATTATTTTTATTAGAGGTGTCGCCGTGTGCGCAGCAGCCTAGCCATTACTGAACAACCGATCAACAGCCCTATGTCGGCTGGCGAAAGCCCCGTCCCTGGCTGGCCAGCAGGCCCTCGACCCAGGCTTCGCAGATCTGCACGCCCTGCTGTGGGCTGAAGGTCCCGGGGTTGAGCCCGGACTCCAGCCACAGGCCATCGAGCAAGGCGCTGAGGCCGATGGCCGCCAGGTCCGCGTCGAAGGCGGCCCAGGCCTGTTCCCCGGCCAGGCTGGCCAGCAGCCCGGCCAGTTCGTTGCGGTACTCGGCGTAGGAATGGTCGTGGGCCTGGTTGATCGCCTCGGCGGTCTTCACCGCGCCCCAGAACGCCAGCCAGGCGTCCAGCAGTTGCGGGTCCAGCAGTTCGGCGCAGAACGAGGCCCGGAAGAACGCCGACAAACGCTCCCGGGGCGCCGGCGCGGCCTGGTCCATGGCTTCGCGCAGCAGGTTCATGACCCGCCCGGTGATCGAGCGATAGGCCTCGGCCACCAGCTCGTCCTTGCCGGAATAGTGATGGCTGATCAGCCCCACCGAGACCCCGGCCTCGGCGCTGATCTTGCGGATCGACGCGCCCTGGAAACCGTGGAGCTTGAGGCAGGTCAGGGTCGCCTCGATCAGCTCGGCCTTGCGCAACCCGGGTTCCAGGCGGGAAAAGCGCGCTTGCTGGTTCATGGGGCGTGACTCCTTGGCAATGACGGGAAATGACAGTTGAACGACTGTACAACAAGCCTTTGTGAACTGGCCAGAATCGCAGCGGTGCCGGGACGGTGTTAGCCGCTCGATCGCTGAAGGCCCGGCGGACCTTGGCGCAGCCTCGCTGCGCTCGACAGCGGCTACAGGCTGCGTATGGCCGCTGGGGTGGAGGGTCAGTCGCGGTAGTCGGGGGCGATGCGTTCGAGCAGGCGCAGCAGCGCGGCCCAGGCCAGTTGCATGGCGTCCGGGTCGCTCAGTTCGCCTTCCTGCAACGGCCGGCCCGGGTCGTTGAACTGGCGCTCGGTGTGGGCGCAGACCGCGTCCGGTGGCAGCACGATCTCCCCCGCCGCCTGGGCCGCCAGCTGGATCTCGCAGGCCTTCTCCAGGTAATACATGCGCAAGAATGCCTGGCTGACGGTTTCGCCCACGGTGAGCAGGCCGTGGTTGCGCAGCATCAGCACGCTCTTGTCGCCCAGGTCAGCCACCAGCCGCTGCTGCTCGGCCAGGTCCAGGGCCACGCCTTCGTAATCGTGGTAGGCCACCCGGCCATAGAACTCCATGGAGATCTGGTTCACCGGCAGCAGGCCGCACTTGAGCGCCGCCACCGCACAACCGGCCCTGGTATGGGTGTGCAGCACACACTGGGCATCGTCGCGAGCGCCATGGATGGCACTGTGGATCACGAACCCCGCCGGGTTCACCGGGTACGGCGAAGGCTCCACGGCCTGGCCATCGAGATCGATCTTCACCAGGTTGGAGGCAGTGATTTCCTCGAACATCAGCCCATAGGGGTTGATCAGGAAGTGATGCTCGGGCCCGGGCAGGCGCACCGAGATATGGGTGAAGATCAAATCGGTCATGCGAAAGTGCGCGATCAGGCGGTAGCAGGCCGCCAGCTCTTCGCGCAGGCGCTGCTCGGTGGCGCTGCGCGTGGTCAGGGCGTGGGGGCTGGGCACGTTCTTATGCATGATTGGAGTCCTCCAGGCTGTTGGGCTGGCAAACGATAGGGCCGCACGTCCGCCGACGTCCAGCCCGCTGGGGTTACTTGCTGGCCCAGGCGTTGAAGCGCTCTTCCAGCTCCTCGCCATGATCGACCCAGAACTCCACGTTCATTGCCAGGGCGCCCTTGAGGTTCTGTTCCGAGGTCGGCACCCACTGGGCCAGCGCCGGATCGAGCCGGGCCGCGGCCAGGGTGTTGGTGGGGCCGTAGGGAATGGCGTGCACATAGTCGACCTGGGCCTCGGGGCGGTTGGCGTAGGCGATGAAGCGCTTGGCCTGGGCCACGTGCCTGGAGCCCTTGATGATCGCCCAGTAATCCATGCCATACAGGCTGCCGGGCCAGACCACGGCCAGGGGCGCGCCGTCCTGGGCGGCCGCGGCGATGCGACCGCTGTAGGTCGAGGTCATCACCACATCGCCGGCGCTGAGCCACTGCGCCGGCTGCGCCCCGGCCTCCCACCACTGGATGTACGGCTTGAGCTGGCTGAGCTTGGCGAAGGCCCGCTCCACCCCCTCCGGCGTGGCCAGGACCTGGTACACGTCCTCGACCTTGACCCCATCGGCCAGCAGCGCGAACTCCAAGTTGTACACCGCGCGCTTGCGCAGGCCGCGCTTGCCGGGGAACTGCTCGACGTCCCAGAAATCGGCCCAGGAGGCCGGGGCCCTGGCCAGTTTGTTGCGGTCGTAGGCGATGGCCACGCTCCACACCAGCACTGCCGAGCCACAGGGCTGGGCGGCATCGGCGATCAGTTCGTCGGCGTGGCCCAGGGCCTGCCAGTCCAGGGGTTCGTACATGCCTTCGTCGCAGCCGCGCATCAGGTCCGGACCTTCGATCTGCACCACGTCCCAATCGACGTTGCCGGTGTCGACCATGACCTTGATCCGCGCCATCTCGCCGTTGTACTCGCTCTGGATCAGCTTGCTGCCATCGGCCTTGGCAAAGGGTTGGAACAACGCCACATCCTGGGCTTTCTGGCCGGCTCCGCCGTACCCCACCACGACCATGTCGGGGGCTGCCCGGGCACTGTCCAGGCCCAAGGTCAGGGCGAGGCTCAGGGCCAGGAACGAACAACCATGCTTGCGGGTGAGCGCTTTCATCGGTGATTCCTCGTGACGGTGCCCTGCCGGACAGCTCCGGCACGGCCCTTTTTTATTGTTGTGAGGGGCGCCCCGCAGGCTGGGGCGCCAATCGAAGCTACTGCAAGGATCAGTAAAAAAACAAGTTGATTTTTTACTAACGGTAAATTTTTATAGGAAAACAATAACAACGCCAAGGCAGCGCCCTGCCCTTGGCCAGCCTGGAGCCCGCGCCATGACCACCGCCTTCCCGCACCTGTTCGCGCCGTTGCAGATCCGTGGCAAGCGCCTGAAGAACCGCATCATGTCCAGCGGCCACGACACCTCGATGCCCACCGACAACCTGGTCAACGAGCAGTTGATCGCCTATCACCGGGCCCGGGCCGAAGGCGGGGTCGGGCTGATCGTGTTGCAGGTGGCCGGGGTCCACGACAGTGCGCGCTACACCAGCCATGTGCTGATGGCCACCGACGATGCCTGCATCGACGGCTACCGGCGCCTGGCCGAGACCTGCCATGCCCACGGCACGCTGGTGCTGTCCCAGGTGTTTCATCCGGGGCGCGAGATCATGGAGTCCAGCGACGGCCTGCTGGCGGTGGCCTATGCCCCCTCGGGCGTACCCAACGAGCGCTTCCGGGTCATGCCCCGGGCCCTGGACCAGGAGATGATCGACGCGATCATCCAGGGTTACGCCGACGCTGCCCGGCGCCTGCACCAGGCCGGCCTGGACGGCGTGGAGCTGGTGGCCAGCCACGGCTACCTGCCGGCGCAGTTCCTCAACCCGCGGGTCAACCGCCGCAGCGACGGCTACAACGGCGAGCTGGAGCAGCGCCTGCGCTTTATTCGCGAGGTGCTGGCGGCCATGCGCGCCAGCACCGCCGACGACTTCATCATCGGCCTGCGCATCAGCGCCGACGAACGCGACCCCGAGGGCCTGACCGAAGACGAGTCCCTGGCCGCCGCCCAACACCTGCAAGACCAGCTGGACTACCTGCACATCGTCGCCGGCACCTCGGCCTCCCTCGGCGGCGCCGTGCACATCGTCCCGCCCATGGCGGTGGAAGCGGCTTACCTGGCCCGCGAAGCCGGGACCTTCAAGGCCGCGCTGCAGATCCCGTTGTTCGTCACCGGGCGCATCAACCAGCCCCAGGAAGCCGAGGCCATCCTCGCCAAAGGCCAGGCCGACGTGTGCGGCATGACCCGGGCGCTGATCTGCGATCCGCAAATGCCCAACAAGAGCGACAGCGGCCGGGTCGACGACGTGCGTGCCTGCATCGCCTGCAACCAGGCGTGCATCGGCCACTTCCACAAGGGCCTGCCGATTTCCTGCATCCAGCACCCGGAAACCGGCCGCGAACTGCTGTACGCCCAGGCCCGGCCGGCCCAACAGCGCAAGCGCATCCTGGTGGTGGGCGGTGGCCCGGCGGGCATGAAGGCCGCCGCCGTCGCCGCCCAGCGCGGCCACCAGGTGACCCTCTACGAAGCCGGCTCCCAGCTCGGTGGCCAGGTGCTGCTGGCGCAACTGCTGCCCCGGCGCAGCGAATTCGGCGGCGCCAGCACCAACCTGCAACGGGAAATGCAACTGGCCGGGGTCGAGGTGGTGCGCAACACCCGGGTCGATCGCGCCCTGGTGGAGCGCGAACAGCCCGACCACGTGATCATCGCCACCGGCGCCCGCCCCTACTGGCCCCCTTTCGAGCGCGCCGGCGAGCTGCAAGTGGTGGACGCCTGGCAAGTGCTGCGCGACGAGGTCCAGCTCGGGCGCTCGGTGGTGGTGGCCGACTGGCGCTGCGACTGGATCGGCCCGGGCATCGCCGAGCGCCTGTTGCGCGCCGGGCACCAGGTGCAACTGGCGGTCAACGGCACTCACTGCGGCGAAAGCCTGCCGCTGTACGTGCGCGACCAACTGGC
This sequence comes from Pseudomonas sp. KCJK8993, assembly GCF_046230915.1. Lineage (NCBI taxonomy): Bacteria > Pseudomonadati > Pseudomonadota > Gammaproteobacteria > Pseudomonadales > Pseudomonadaceae > Pseudomonas > Pseudomonas sp. KCJK8993. The sequence goes on along the minus strand of NZ_JBJJLO010000084.1, from coordinate 2,653 downwards.
CGGCGAACTGCACAAGCTGGGGCTGCCGATCATCCCCTACGCCCGCCTCTACGGCTGCGACGACAACACCGTGTACCTGCAGCACACCGCCAGCGGCGAGCCGATGCTGCTGGAAAACGTCGACAGCCTGGTGCTGTGCCAGGGCCACCAGCCGGTGGACGACCTGGGTGAGCAACTCAAGGGCCTGGTGGCCTTCCAGCGCATCGGCGACTGCCTGGCCCCGCGCACCGTCGAAGAAGCCATCCACGAGGGCTTGAAAGTCGCCTGGGCGCTTTGACCCTGCTTTATACTCCAGGGCTTTTGCAGGACGGGTGCTCGGACGCGCCCGCCTGCCAAGCCTGGAGCCCGCCATGACCCAAAGCAGCAAGACGCCGCCCGCGAGCCATCTGCCCGAGCCCGGCGGCGACCACCAGGCCCCCGGCGGCCCGCAGTTCCTTGGCACGCGCATCCGCGGCCTGCGCAAACGCCGCGGCCTGACCCTGAGCGAACTGGCCCAGCAGAGCGAACTTACCGCCGGCTACATCAGCCAGCTGGAACGCAACCTCGCCTATCCCTCCATCCCTGCCCTGTTCAACATCGCCCGCAGCCTGGGCGTGACCATCCAGTGGTTCTTCGCCAGCGAAACCCAGACCGCCCCCGAAGACCAGGGCTACGTGGTGCGCAAGAAACAGCGGCTGCAGGTGAACTACGAAAACGGCATCGTCGACCAACTGCTGACCCCGCAACCGACCCAGCAACTGGAATTCTTGCACTCACGCTTTCCCCCGGGCACCTACAGCAAGGAGAGTTACAGCCATGAGGGCGAAGAAGCCGGGTACGTGCTGTCGGGAAGCTTCGAGCTGTGGGTGGGGGAACGGTATTTCCAGCTGAGCGAGGGGGACAGCTTCAGGTTCTCCAGCCAGGAACCGCATAAGTATGGGAACCCTGGGGAAGAGGATGCGGTGGTGCTGTGGGTGATCACGCCGCCGACGTTTTGAGGGGGGACGGTAGCGTTGTGCGCCGCACTTTCACTAAACCAACTATCACGAGCCGGAAAAGAGCACCGAGCGGCTTCAGATAGGCTTGGAGGTATCTACGAAACTAGGGGGGATTCATACCCCAGGGCACTCACATAAGGGAAGAGTTTGTTCGGCGCGGGGCATGCCCACGTAGTGAAGTCGGCGTTCATCACTAAGAGTTTCGGGCTAAATGAACCAGACAGGCGACCTGGGATTCTAGAGGTGATCGCTTGAAACACGCCTCAATCTCAGAATGCTATCATCGCTGCGAACGGTATCTGAGATTAGCAAGAAGCGAGCGTTGTAGATGGCAAGGATGATTCCAGAACATGGCCCGCACCAAACTGACAGCTTTGGTGAGCGGGACCTCTATTCAATCTTCAAATCTCAGTTACCTGAAGACTACACCGTAATTCACAGTTTGCCGTGGCTCTGCTCCGCTGTAAGTAAGTTAGATAATAGATCTCGGCCGACAGGAGAAATTGATTTCCTCATCATTCATCCCGAGGATGGTGTTCTAGCTTTGGAAGTCAAAAACGGTAGATATAAGTTTGAGAACTCTTGCTTCTCTCATATTCGCGATGGATATAAAATTGACCCACTTGGGCAAACTAAGCGAAATGTGCACGGATTTGCCTCCTGGCTAGGTGCCACGCCGGCCTTTCGACTTAGAATTGGATATGGATTTATTTTTCCTAATTCGGACTTCCAACGCACTCACCTGCCGGGGATGTTCGATACTACCGCGAATCCGCCCCAATCTCTCTACATAGATTTTGAGGCGTACCCAGACGTATCTCAGAAAGTCGTTGAGCTTATGAGGTACTGGAAAGGAACCCAAAGCCAACCTGATTTGGGCCTATCTAGGGCTCAAGATCTAATTGACTACCTCTCGCCGAAAGTTGACGGGCAGCCTAGGTGGTCTAGCAGAATTCACTACGACAATAAAGTTTGGCTTCAGTTGACCAGCGAGCAAAGCCTGGTAGTCAAGTTAGTTTTGAAAAATCAGAACTCTCTTATCACTGGATGGCCCGGCACCGGTAAAACTCTTATAGCTATTGAGGCCGCTAGGAAGCTTTCAATGGAGGGTAAGAGAGTCTTGGTACTCTCCTTCAATGCAAGACTGACCGAGCATATTCGGACGCAACTTACGGATTACCGACTGTGTACCGTGATGACTTGGCACGGCATCTGTCGTCAAGCAGCGAATGCTCTGAATCGCCCTTCTGTGGGAGAGAACTGGTACAAATCAAGTTGTGTCGAAGACCTGAAAATGGCTATCGACAAAGACCTTACTGGTGAGTACGACGCTCTTATTGTGGATGAGTCGCAAGCCTTAGCAGAAGCGTGGTGTGAGACACTGGTAAGCTGGTTTGATGGTAAGCCCAAAACATTTTTCTGCGATGAAACTCAGGTATTCAAATTCGAGCGGAACGGGGTAACTTTGGATGGATTGGGCAAAGTGCTCGGTGTTGAGGCATTCACACTCACAATCATTCTTCGTATGCCGAAGGCAGTTACAGAAATTCTTTCTGAGGTTGTTCCCCCAAAGCATCAATTGTCATCGCCTCGTGTCTCGGAACCTGACACGGCAGTCGAAGTCATCACTCTATCGCCCGGCGAAGAACTGAAGTGTATTAAGTCTGAGCTTATTG